>JBKQUS010000023.1:0-59025 GCA_052325505.1 Limisphaerales bacterium | reverse complement strand
TAAACGACCATCACCGGCCCGCTGTCGCAGATGTTCATGCAGCCAGTGCTCGACACCATGACATCATCCAGCCCGCGATCCTGCACTTCCATCGTGAGATGTTGAAGCAGGCGCGAGGATTCCTTTTTATGGCAGACGCCCGCCGCGCCGGTAGGACGAAAACTGCCGCAGACAAATATGTGATGACTAGGTTTGCTCATAATTTATTGATAGTTGTTAATTGATGGTGAAATAAATCCTTCAGCTTTCAGCGGAATCTCCAGTGAGAATTTTGGTCAAGTGCCGGTCGAGGCTCTGCGTGGCTCCAGGGCAAGTAGCTTCGCGGGTTTTGACCAGGAGTTTATCGGACCATGCCTCCTCCTCCACCTGCTCGCTAATGAACCAGTGCAACAGGACTTGCGCGGGATAATCTTTCTCGGCCAGCGCGGTTTCGTAAGCGGCGTGGATGCCAGCAGTGTTGGCGCGTTCAAAGTCATAAGCAGCCTTCGCCACTTCGACGACTTCCTTAAAATCCACCTTCGGGGCGGCTATCGCACCAATGGTCGGAACCACATCACGGTCGGCGAGATGCTTCAGAATTTTACCGGCGTGGCTCTGTTCCTCCCCTGCTTGCTGATGGAAGAATTTGGCAAAACCGCCGTGATGATGCACATCGCACCAGTAGGCCATCGCGAGATAAGCCTGTGCGGCCAGCAATTCGTGGTTGGCCTGTTTTTCCAATGCAGTAATCAGTTTGGGAGACATGCTCTTGTTTCGGTTCAGTGGTTGTTTAGCCGCAGCCCGTGCCCGTGCCCTTGCAGGTCACGCCCGCGCCGCAACCGGTGAATCGGCGTTTCATCGCCGCGGGAATGGGCTTGTCCGCGTAAACCGCGCGCAAGCCCTCGTCAATCAAGCCTTCCATTTCCGTCACGCGCAGGCCGTGTTGGGTAAGAATCTTCATAGGCGTCGGACCGGCGGCATTGACAAGGAGCGCGCGGCAATCTTTCAACGTGACAGCCAGTTCGGCCCAGCGCGCGTCACCCCCGCCAGCAGGTGGCGCGGGCCGAATTTCTTTGAGGTGAAAACCTCCCGGAGTCTCCGCATTTTGTTCATAGACCAAAAAGCGTTCCGCCTCACCGAGATGCTGGTTGACCAGCGCACCTTCCATCGTGGCCACGGCCACGAAGGGCCGCAGATCGTTCTCCGCCGGATTCAAGCTGGCATTGGCGTAGTGCTTCAGTGCGTCGTGCTGATCGGTCGTCATGTTTTCGCCGATATAACCAACCGCGTCGGCGCGGCAGCGGGCGCAATGGGTCATCTGCGGTAGCAACTGTCCGCATTGCAAACGCAAGCGAGCCGTGGTCATCGCGTCCGGCTGGGGCACGTCCTCGAAGGCCGCGCCCTTGACGGGCATCAACGGCATCAGATTCATAATGTCCGCGCCGAGTCCGGAAACTCTTTTCGCTACGTCGGGAATGTGATCATCGTTCACGCCCGGCATGATGATGGTGTTGACCTTCACTGTGATACCGCGCGCTTTGAGTTTGACAAGCGCCTCCATCTGCCGTGCGCACAACGCCGACGCTGCTTCTGCGCCGCGCAACGGCCGCTTGCCGTCACGCACCCAGGCGTAAATTCCTTCGCCGATTTCTGGATCGATCGCGTTGATGGTCAGTGTCAGGTGGCTGACCTTCAATTCGGCCATCTCATCCACGTAAGGCGCGACGTTCAATCCGTTTGTCGCAACGCATAGGATCATCTTGGGAAAATGTTTTCGCGTCAGCCGCAGTGTTTCCATCGTCTCGTCAGGATTCGCGAACGGATCGCCTGGTCCCGCGATGCCCATGACCGAAATCTCTGGCCGCTTCGCCACCACGTCGCCCAAATACGCCAGCGCCTGTTGAGGGGTCAGCACCGTGCTTGTGACCCCAGGACGGCTCTCGTTCATGCAATCGTATTTGCGGTTGCAGAAATTACACTGGACGTTGCAACGCGGCGCAACCGGCAGATGCACGCGCCCGTATTTCTTGTGCGCGTCCTTGCTGAAGCACGGATGATTGCTGAAATCAATCGGCGTGACGTTTGACGCGCCGCAAGCTGGTTCAAGGGGTGAGGTCATAGGTAGCTGTAACCAACGGGTGATTTTTCCTGTTTTACTTCGAGCAACGCGTTGACGATGCTGTCGTAGATCTCCAGCGCGCCGCGATAGCCCAGATGCAGCACGCGCTGGCCGCCGATGCGGTCGTGAATCGGAAAACCAACACGGATAAGGGGCACTTTCAACTTGCGCGCAATCGAGTAGCCTTTGCTGCTGCCGATGAGAAAATCCGGTTTCAATTCCGGCGCAGCCTCGGCGATCTCGGCAAAATCAAAACCTTCTTTCACAAGTGTCTCTTCGGGCAATTCCGGCGCGGCTTCGCGCAGGCACTTCTCAAATTGTTTGCTGCGCCCACCGCTGGCGCACAAGACCGGCGTCACCCCAATTTCGGACAGCAACGCCGTCAGACCGATGACCAAATCTTCCTCGCCGAAAACGATGCCTCGTTTTTCAAAGGCGTATTTGTGCCCGTCAATTAAACTGTCCACGAGCCGGCCGCGTTCACGCTGGTATTTCACCGGAATTTGGCCGCCGACGATTTCTGCGAGGGTCTTGAAGAAAGCGTCGGTTTCATGGATGCCCATCGGCAGGCCGAGCAATCGGCGAGGCACAGACCATTTACTTTGCAGCACTGAGCCAGCCGTGTTCGTTCCTTCGAGGACGCGGCCAAATTCAATCGAAGTTTGCGTCGAACCGAGCGCGCGGATGGCGGCGACGGGCGTGCCTCCGGATTGCAATTTTTCGTATTCCGCCCAGGTCGCCCCGTCCATTGTCTCCGAATAATCTGCCAACAGCGTGAGCGGCAGGCCGAAGTCCGTAAAGATTTCCTTCAAATGCCGCAGATCGGCGGCGGAAACCATGCCGGGGAACAGTGCGATGTTTTTGGATTTTTCACCGGCGACCGCCAGTTGTTCCACCAGTTGGCGCACCGCGGAATGAAAGCCGTCTATGTGCGTGCCGCGATAACTTGCGGTCGAAACGTGGATGATGGGCGCGGAGGCGTCCTTACCGTGCTTCTCTTTAAGTTGGTAAATCAGTTGTCCCATGTCTTCGCCGATGGTTTCAGCCAGACACGTCGTGGCGGCGCCAATGAGCTGTGGCTTGTATTGGCGGGTGATGTTCATCGCGGCCTGTGAAAAATTCTTGCTGCCGCCAAAGATCGCGCTCTCCTCGTGGAAGTTGGAAGACGCAATGTCAATCGGCTCGCGGAAATGGCTGATGAGGTAGCGTCGGATGTAAGTCGAGCAGCCCTGCCCCCCGTGCAAAAGCGGGATGCAACCCTCGACGCCGCGGAAGGCCAGGCACGCGCCCAACGGGGTGCAGAGCTTACAGGCGTTGCGCGTGGAGGTGAAATGCTTCGACTGCGGCTCTTCCGCATCATCCTCCACTGGCAGAATCGGAACGACCTGGCTGGGCCGAGGAGCGGCGGGGCAACTATCCAGCCCCTGACAATCTGCCGGACTTCCGCAAGTTGCAGGGCAACTCATCGTTTCCTGAAATGACTCCTGGATGTCGCTTTTCAACACGGCACTAGACTCTCTGCAATTTGGATGCCAACTTTTCTTGCATTTCTCTTTCTCTTCGAAATGGTCGCAATTCCCTGCAAATTTCAATTTCTTAACCTTTCAAGGCTGATCCACGCGTCATGGGATGCCGACATTTGTGTAGGTTTCAAAACGGAAGCCACTCAAACGTAGGATTGTGGTTCAGGGAATCGACGGGCGTCGGCCGACGGATGAATTCTTGAACGATGTGGCGATGCCTGCCAGACAAAGAAGTTGTGCGTTACAGAGCGGCGCTCCGTTGGAAAGGCGCGCCCCGGTTTGCCCGGCGCGGCGCAAACTGCCAGACCGGACTGGCGACGCTGGCATAGACTTCCTTGGCGAAATTCAACATGCCGATATAGCCGGCCAGCGGTTCTTTGCGTTCGTGGTTATGATCACAGAAACCAATGCCGAGTTTGTAGGCGATGGGCCGCTCCTTTACGCCGCCGATGAACAGGTCCACGTCTTTCTCAAGGCAAAACTTGGCGAGTTCCAATGGATTAGCGTCATCGACTATGATCGTGCCGGGATCGGCCATTTCCTGAAGTTGTTTGTAATCCTCCTTGTCGCCGGTCTGCGAGCCGACAATGGCCGTCTCCATGCCGATCAACCGCAAGGCGCGCATCAGCGAAAACGCCTTGAACGAACCGCCGACATAAATCGCGGCCTTTTTGCCTATGAGCTTCTGTTTGTAGCGCAGGAGTTCGGGATAAATGGCCGCCACCTCGTCCCGCACGAGGTTTTGCGCGCGGGCCAAGATTTCCGGCGCGTCTGGAAAATGTTTGGCGGCCTCATAAAGCGCCGCGCTCATGTCCTCGATGCCGAAGTAGGAGACGCGCTTGAAGGGGATGCCGTAATCGCGCTCCATCATTTTCGCAAGGCTGGTCATCGAGCCGGAGCATTGGACGAGGTTCAATTTAGCGCCATGGGCGCGGCGGATGTCTTCGACGCGCGAATCGCCGGTGATGCACGCGACGACCTCGATGCCCATGCGCTTGTAGTAGTCGCGCAGAATCCATGTTTCTCCGGCCAGGTTGAATTCGCCAAGAATGTTGATGCTGTGCGGCCCGATATTCGAGGTGTCGCCCGTGCCAATGAGTTTGTAAAGCGCGTCGCACGCGGCGCGATAGCCGTCCTTTTTGGTGCCCTTGAAACCTTCGGAATGGACGCCGAGAACGGGAATGCCGGTCTTCTCAGAAACTCGTTTGCAGACGGCGCTCACGTCGTCGCCAATCAGGCCGACGATGCAGGTCGAATAAACAAACGCCGCCTTGGGCGAATGATGAGCGATGAGTTCGAGCAGCGCGGCTTCGAGCTTTTTCTCGCCGCCGAAGACCACGTCCATTTCTTGGAGGTCGGTGGAAAAACTGTGGCGATGCAGTTCGGGTCCGCTAGAGAGCGCGCCGCGAATGTCCCAGGTATAAGCCGCGCAGCCAATCGGCCCATGCACGATGTGCAGCGCGTCCGTAATCGGATACAGCACGACGCGCGAACCGCAGAAGACGCAGGCGCGCTGGCTGACTGAGCCGGCAATGCTCGCCTTGTCGCAGGCCATTTCAGCAGGCTTGCTGCCGCCCGTTTGGAAGACCTGCTTTTCGCGGCCTGGAAGGAGTTCAATCACGCCGCCACCTTGACAGTTGCGTTCACAAGCTTGCGAACCTGTTCTCCGTTCATCCGCAGCAGCGCCCAATCGTCCATGACTTTTGCACCGATGCTGCGGTAGAAGCGAAAGGCGTTTTCGTTCCAGCGTAGCGCAATCCACTCGAATCGTCCGCCGCCAGCCTCTCCGTCCACATTCGCGACACGTTCCAACAGCGCGCGACCAAGACCGCGTTTGCGGAATTCTGGGCGGACGTAAAGATCGTCGAGAAAAACTCCAGACTGGCCGACGAAAGTGGAAAACGTGCGGTAATAAACCGCGTAGCCGGCAGCGTGTCCGTCCACAAGCGCCACCAACGCCCGGGCGACAGGGTTTTCGCCAAACATCGCCTCACGCAATGAATTGGCGGTGATTTTCACTTCATGCGCGAGATGCTCAAACTCCCCCAACTCGCGGATCATGGCCAGGAGGATGGGAACATCCGATTCGGTGGCAGAGTTGATGGTGAACGGGATCATTTCATTTTTTGCATCGGCAATCGGGGTTGCCGCATGGCGTGACCAGCAGAACGTCCGAAGACTTGATGACCGCGATGACGGGCGAGCCTTTTTTCAGCTTGAGCGACTTGGCGGAGGTCTTGGTGATGACCGAGACGATTTCTCCGCCGCCGGACAAGGCGATGACGACCTCGGAATTGACCGAGCCGCTCGTGATTTTGCTGACTTGGCCAACGAATTTGTTCCGAGCGCTGATGTTCATGATTTTTTATTGGATGAGCTCGAAGTTTTCCTCGGGGCACTCGCGGTCTTTGTGGTCGAGCAGCGCGTCGTTCATTTTTTCCATGAGACGCAATGCGCCCATATAACCGACGCTGGGGAAATAGCGGTGGCCCATGCGGTCAAGCACCGGGAAACCGAATCGCACGAACGGGATGTTTTCCACGCGGGAAATGTATTTGCAATAAGTGTTGCCGATCATGAGGTCCACCGGCCCGTTCTTGATCCATTGATGCAGCGCGAACATGTCGCTGTTCTGCTTCACGATCGCGTCGGGCATCTGCTCGGCGAGAATCTCTTTCACACGGCTTTCGAAATGATTCCCGGGCGATCCAGTGATCACGTAGGCGGGCTTCATATCCAGTTCCACCAGAAATTGCGTGAGCGCGATCACGTGGTCGGGATCACCTACCACGGCCACACGCTTGCCGTGGAAGTATTGGTGCATGTCGCTCATGGCATCCAACAGGCGGCCCCGTTCCTCGCCAATCGTGGCGGGCACATCCACGCCGCCGTGGTTGCGCAACGCGTGGATGAAGCGATCGGTATTCGTAAGGCCGTAAGGCAGTTCCAGGAGCGCGCAGGGCACGTTGCATTTTTTGTCCAATTCCGTCGCCGCCGGGTGCGACGCGAAATGGCCGAGCGCAATGGTGCCGACGCTGTCGCCGGCGGATTTGATTTCCGCAACCGTCGCGCCGCCGCTCGGAAATATCCGATAACGTCCGTCCTGCGGCAAATCCAGCACGCCGCTGGTGTCCGGGAACATGATGGTTTTAACGCCCATTTCTTTGACAATGCGTTTCAATTCGCGCATGTCGGCGGGATCAATGAAACCGGGAATCAGGTTCAATTGAGCTTCATCTTTCAATTGAGCCTCGGTTTTGCCGCTGGATTCTGACAGGTAGCGCACCATGCCGGTGACCATGCTGGCAAAACCGGTGACGTGTGAACCGATAAAGCTCGGCGTGTTGGCGTGGATGACCACTTTGCCCGCGGGAATGATGCCTTCCTCGGTGGCCTTCTTGATCATCATGGGGATGTCGTCGCCGATGACCTCGGACAAACAGGTCGTGTGGACTGCAACCACCTTCGGGTTGTAGATCGTGAAGATGTTGGACAGGGCCTGGCTCATGTTAGCCAGACCGCCGAACACGGACGCGCCTTCGGTGAACGAACTGCTCGTGGCGACGACTGGTTCCTTGAAATGGCGCGTGAGGTGGCTCCGGTGATACGCGCAGCATCCCTGCGAACCGTGACTGTGCGGCATGCAGCCATTGATGCCGAGCGCGGCATACATCGCGCCGATGGGCTGGCAGGTTTTCGCCGGATTGATGCGGAGCGCCTCCCGCGGTTTGATTTCGGCTGTGGTTCCGTCGAGCATAATTGTGTCGGGTTAATGGTTAAACGGGTTCTTCGGCGGCGGCGGGTTTTCGCCAGGACTTGGTTTCGTTGCTTTCCTTCGCGCCCTTCAACTTGGATGCGTGAACGAGTTCAGCAGAAGATTGAGGGTCTTTTTCCCACGGCGGCGTGATAAATTTCCAGACTTTCGTGGTCAGCATCCGGTCCACCTCGCGATAGAAATTGATCGCCCCGCCGAACGCGGCATACGGGCCGCTGTAATCGTAGCTGTGCAGTTGCTTGCAGGGCACGCCCATTTTTTCAATGACGAACTTGTCCTTGATGCCGGAGCCGATGATGTCCGGCTTGTAAATCTCGATGAGCTTTTCCATCTCGTGATGGCTGATGTCGTCGATGACGAGCGTGCTTTTCTTCATTTCCACCATCATGCCTTCGTAGTCCTTGAAGCTGAACCCACCCGCCTTGAGCGCCTCGATTTGTTCGGGCGTCTTGCTCGGTTTGAAGCGCGCGGGATCAGGCTCGACGTGGAGTTCCTCGATGTTGCGCGAGTCCGCGTCCACTTTAATGGTCGGGAGCACCTGCCGGCCTTCGTAATCGTCGCGGTGGGCGAACTCGTAGCCGGCGGAAATGATTTCCATGCCAAGGTCGCGGAATAAATCCTGGTAATGATGCGCCCTGGATCCACCGACAAATAACGCGACTTTCTTGCCTTGATGCCTGGCTTTGACCTCGTCGCGGACGGGCCGTAGGGCGAGCATTTCCTGGGCGATGACCTCCTCGACGCGATCCGTCAGCTTTCTGCTATCGAAGAACTTCGCGATCTTGCGCAGGGTCTTCGCGGACGCTTCCGCGCCGATGAAATTGACCTTGATCCACGGAATGCCGAATTTTTTCTCCATCATCTCCGCGATGTAATTGATCGAGCGGTGGCACATCACGCCGTTGAGCATGACGGTGTGCGCCTTTTTCACCTGGTCGTAGCTGACGTCGCCGCTCAAGGTCGATGTGACGTGGATGCCGCACTTGCGCAGCAGTGTGTCAATTTCCCAAGCGTCGCCGCCGATGTTGTATTCGCCGAGGATGTTCATGTTGAACTCCGCCTCGTCCGGCTTGTCGTCCAGACCGATGATGTTCTTGAAGACGCCGTTGTTGGCAATATGATGGCCGGCGGATTGGCTCACGCCCTTGTAACCTTCGCAACTGAACGCCATGACGTTGATGCCCAGTTCCTCCTTCATCTGCTTGGCCACCGTGTGGATGTCATCACCGATGAGTCCGACCGGGCAGGTTGCCAGAATCGCAATCGCCTTGGGCTTAAAAATGTCGTAAGCCTCGCGGATGGCCTGCTTCAGCTTCTTTTCACCCCCGAATATTATTTGGTCCTCCTGCATGTCCGTGTTCATGCAGTATTGCAGAAAGTTCGTTGAACCTGCGGGCGGGCGCACTAGATTGCGGCGCGTAAGCCAGGCGTAAAATCCGCAGCCGACCGGCCCGTGGGTGATTTGGAGCAAATCATAAATCGGCCCCATGACCACACCGCGGCAGCCAGCGTAGGTGCAGCCTCGCTGGGTGATGATGCCGGGAATGGTGCGCGAGTTGGCGCCGATCTCCGGCGGCGCTTCCGGTTCGTTGAGAATGATCTGCTTGGCGCGCTTCTTCCGCGTCTTGGCGGGATAGATCTTCAGCATCTCCTCTTTTACTGCGGCCGGATCAGGCACGGTCAATGTATCGGTCGGTTCAGACATAAAAGTTTCTTTCTTGCGGGTTGTTTCCTGCGCCAGCCCGAGTTCTCCACGGTTACCTGTGGTTTAGTTGTAGAGTCCGAATTCCATCAACAGCTTTTCGAGCTCGGGAATGGCGAGCGGCTTGGGAATGACGAGCTTTTCATTTTGATCAATCGCCTTGGCCAAGGTGCGGTATTCATCGGCCTGGCCGCATTGCGGATTCCATTCGATCACTGTCTTGCGGTTGATCTCGGCGCGTTGCACGTCGTTGTCGCGCGGGACGAAGTGAATCATGTGCGTGCCGAGCAATTTGGCGAACTGTTCGATCATTTCCTTCTCGTTATCTACTTTACGGCTGTTGCAGATGATGCCGGCGAGCCGGACCTTGCCATTGGTGGCGAACTTCAGGATGCCTTTGCAAATATTGTTCGCCGCATACATCGCCATCATTTCACCCGAACAAACGATGTAAATCTCCTCGGCCTTGCCGTCACGGATCGGCATGGCGAATCCGCCACACACCACGTCGCCCAGCACGTCGTAAAAGACGTAATCCAGGTTCTCGCTTGCGTCGTAGGCGCCGAGCTGTTCGAGCATGTTGATCGAAGTGATAATGCCGCGTCCCGCGCAGCCCACGCCCGGTTCCGGGCCGCCGGACTCCACGCACATGGTGTTGCAGAAGCCGCCGTTGCGAATGTCCGCCAATTCCACGTCCTCGCCTTCCTCGCGGAGAGTGTCGAGCACGCTGCGTTGCGACAAGCCGCCGAGCAGCAGGCGCGTGGAGTCGGCCTTGGGATCACAGCCGACGACCATGACTTTCTTGCCCATCTCGGCCAGGCCGGCGACGGTGTTTTGCGTGGTGGTGGATTTTCCGATTCCGCCCTTTCCATAGATTGCAATTTTTCGCATAGTAGATTTCCTGTTTAAATTTTTAGTCCGGCCAAAACTTCTGGCCGGCACGATTGGCCTTTTAGCACGCGCCATGCCAAAGGAAATCGCCTTAACCTCCGGGGCTGGGAATCTAGAGGGCCATAGAGGGTAAAGCGGAGAATGAATTTATCCGCCGTGGTTCCAAATAAACGGAGGAACCTCGCAATGGCTACATTTGTGTAGGAACCCCACCGGGAAGCTACCTGGATGTAACCTTGGGTGCGCTGCGGCCTTCCTCAGCCAAGCAGTTTACGCACGTTGTAATAGCCGCCAAGGACAAGATATTCGGCTTCTCCAGAAAGAAGCGACTGGGGCAGCAGGCCGCTGAAGAAGATAATTTTCGCCAGAGGCACTTTGACTTCCCAAGCGCTGGAGCCAAACTCCCAGGCAACCTCCCGGTCTGACGTAAACGAACTCAGGTTGTTGAGTTGCACCAACGCGGTGCGTCGGGAAGGGGCTTCGTCTCCGTTGTTCTGGTGGTGAATAGTGTATTCCTCGGGGTCGTGTGTGCCGCGATAAAGGGTTTTCCAACGGTCACCCGGAAAGCGGCGACGTAGTTCGTCCTGGCAAAAACTGTAGAGGAGGTCAAGCTGCATGACGACCCCAGTGGATTTGGCTGCTCCTCGCATCCTGTCCATCAAAAAGGCTTCCCGTGCGGCGGGATTGTCCGCCAGACGTCCGTTATGATAAGTGGCCAGAATGCCAAAGCGGCTTTCCACCCACGCTTTGAGAACAGCGCCCGCTTGTTGGTTGCTGTCGGCTCCCCAGGCCCGCAGTAAATGCACATAGCTGTAAACGGATTTAAGCTTTCCGAAGTGCATGATCTTTTCATGGAGGCCGAATTTGACGCTGACATAGTCATGAAACAGGCGGCTGCGTTCCTCAGCATCGGCAGTTCCTTCCAGGCGGCGAAAGATCGCACCGTCAATGCTGTGAGCCCCGTCAATTTCAATGGGGAGCGGGTTGGCCTGAAATTCCTCGGAGCCAATGATCCACGGCGAGAGATTGCAGCGGTTTAGCGAGCAGGACGAGCGCGACTGGTCTTCGGCGATATTCTGATGATACAGATTTTCCGGCGGGCGCATGCAAGGATGAGATAAAACGGGAGGCCGTAAGTCGAGTGTTATTTCAGGTGCGGCGAAAGGTTAAGAAGCTGCGGGGTTTGATTGTAAATGGCCGCAGTGATGGCGGGGTCGAGCTTTTTCAGCCAGCGGGCAGGGATGCCTTGAACACCGTAAAGCGCCCCGGCAAGTTGCCCGGCCAGCGCGCCTGTGGTGTCGGCGTCGCCACCCCGGTTGACCACCTGCACCAGGCATTCTTCAAAACTTCCTGTGTTGAAAAAACCATCGAAAACCGTTTGGACGGTGTCCACGATGTAGCCGCTGGAATTGCCGGGCCACGGTTTGAAACGAAAGCCGGGATGTCGGGTGATCAGGTCGCCGGCAATTTGATCGCAGGCCGCCCGTTCTCCTTCGAGAAGGAGACTCCGTGTCATGCACGCAATCGCAGCGGTGGCGGCGTCGGATTCCGGGTTGTTATGCGTGAAATGCGCCTGCTCAAGGCTCCGTTGGATGAGGACCTCTTCGTTTTCCAACGAGATGAAAACCGTGGGGAGATTGCGCATGGCGGCTCCGTTGCCGCCATCTCTCGCGGAAGGTGGGGCACAGAAGCTTCCACTGGAAAGATACCGGCTAATGCCACGGCGACAAGTGTTGCCGATATCAACAGGCTCGCTACGCATCCAAGTGGCAAAGGCGTCGGCAATGGCGCGCAGATTCCAGCCGGCGCTGGCAATCAAGGCTGAACCGAGCGCGAGCGTCATTGCGGTGTCATCGGTGACTTGCCCCGGCTTTAGGTGGAGCCAGCCGCCGCCAATGATCTGATCGTGGAGCTTGAATTGCGCGGCAATTTCTTCCGCTGTCATAAATTCGACCGTGGCCCCCAAGGCATCCCCAACCGCCAAGCCTAAATGGGCTCCCAAGGCGCGATCCAGCAGATAGCAGGAAGTGGGATTAATCATCCACGCCAATCATTACGTTGGAGGCTTTGATAATGGCGTAGGCGGTCTGGCCCCTTTTCAGCTTCAAGGCTGCGGAACTTCCTGCCGTAATGGTCGAAACGATTTCGATTCCGGGAGAGATTTCCAGCACGACGAGGCTGCTGATGGGTCCTGTCTTGAGGCTCTTTATTTTGCCTTTAAGAACATTGCGGGCGCTGAGTTTCATTTTTTCCTTTCGGTTTCACCGGCAGTTGGCCGGCTCTCAAACTTTATATTCCTTGAAAGCTACGCGGATGTCGCTTTTGCGGATGCGATCTCATCGCCACGCCGAAAACGCTTGAAATCAATGCCGAATCGTTTCACCCGCAACCCGATCTGGCGTTCGGTCAGGCCCAAATTGCGAGCGACGCGGGCCATGTTGCCCTCGCACGCCTTGAGTTCAGCCACGATCATCTCGTATTCCAGCGCGGCCACGGCAGATTCAAGTGTGCCAGTGGAACCTTTCTCAGATGGGTCCTTTTTCTGCAACGTCGGCGGCAGATGATGCGCTTCAATTGACTGGCCCGGACACAGCAGAACAGCACGCTCGACGCAGTTTTCCAGTTCGCGCACGTTGCCGGGCCAATGGTAGCTGACCAGCAAATCAATCGCCGCAGTGGATATGCGGCGCACAGTTTTACCACTGTTTTTGCTGAATTTTTCCACAAAGTGATCGGCCAACAGCAACAGGTCCGATTTCCGGTCGCGCAACGGCGGCACATAGATTGGGAAAACATTGAGCCGATAATAGAGGTCGGCGCGCAGCTTCTCCCGCTCGATCATTTCCTCTAGGTTGCGGCTGGTGGCGGCGATGATACGCACGTCGCAGCGCATGGATGTCTGGCTGCCGACTCGTTCAAATTCCTTTTCCTGCAAAACTCGCAACAGCTTGACTTGTGTGGGCGGAGAAAGATCGCCGATTTCATCAAGAAAAATCGAACCGCCGTCGGCGATCTCGAATCTCCCTTTGCGCATGGCCACCGCGCCGGTAAACGCGCCTTTTTCATGTCCAAACAATTCGCTTTCGATGATCGATTCCGGCAGCGCGGCGCAATTGAACTTGACGAAGGCCTTGCCCTTGCGCGGGCTTTGCTCATGCAGTGCGCGGGCCACCAGTTCCTTCCCCACGCCAGACTCACCCCGGATCAGCACCGTGGTCGCACTGCTGGCCACCTGCTCAATGTGCAGAAAGACCGTTCGCATGGCACCGGAATTGCCAATGATGTTCTTCGGTCGAAAATTGGTTTCTATCTGTTCTTGCAACCGCTCGTTCTCCCGCCGTAGCGCGGAAAGCTTCTCGTGAGTGCAACGATGATGATGCACCGTCTGTGCAACGGTATTGGCTATCAGTGAAAGCAGCCGGCGATCTGAAGATAAACGCGCGCGACTGTCAAGGAGCCGTTCCACACTGAGCGTGCCCACGACTTCCGTGCCGAACTTGATGGGAACGCAGATGTAGGCCACTTTCAAGTCCTTCTGGCCGGACCGGATTTCCTCCAACCACCCTCCGTTAAAACCAGGCTCCTTTGCTATGTCCCGCACAACCAAGGGTTGCCCGCTGTTCGTTACTTGGTGGACCAACTCCCGGCAAGCCTGCAGATATTCCTTTTCGCGTCCGATTGGCAAGCCGACGGCTTCACTAATAGTGACTTCGCCCTGATCTCGGTTGAGAATCGTGATGGCGCCGCGTTTCATGCCAAGCGCCTCGGCCATTTTGAGCAGCACCGGCCGGATCACGTCCTTCAATTCCGAACTGCTCTCCAATGTGTAGGAGATGCCAAAAAGGAGGCTCAATTCATCCACGACGCGGCAGCCTGACGGGGCCGTGGTTCCGCCAAGCGGATCCAACCCCATCGCTTCGCCGCCCGGACAACCGGGAGGACAATCATCAGAGAACTTCTCCATCGAAATTTCAGGCGCAGATATTGTGCCAACATCGGCGCACGTTTTAGCGCATTCAACTCGACGCGATCTGGACCTTGCATGGGATTGCTATTTCATCATCTTGGCACGGTCATTGCTAAACACGTTCCCACATAACATAAACATTCTGAATGGTTGATTTGGCTCCTGAATTCAGCCAGAAGGGAGTGTTGTGTCTGCGCTGTTTAATCCAGCCTGCTCAAAATTGAACAGCAGCCACGCTTTCCACCGCCGACGTGGTGATTTTAGGTTGGCGACTCGAATACCTGGCCACCAAACTCTGCGAAAACGAACTCGCCACAGTGCGCATTCTGCCAAAACGCAATGAAGACCTTGACCGTTTCAAGTCCTTCGTCGCCTCATCAAAATCATTCCGATTGAAAGACAATGATGAAGTAATAGCTGGCTGATCAGCGGTGGCTCGCATTATGTCCGCGCAGTCTTGGAGGCGGTAAAACCATATGGCTGGGGGTCTCGGAAGTGAATTGGCTTATTCGGGGTAGTCGCGTGAAGACTACCGTTTTTGGTTTTCCAGGATGCGCCAATCAGCCACAACACTCGTCCATCCGCACGCACTTGGTGCGAATTCAAATGTTTACAGATGATGGCAGAAAAAGTCAAAAAGTGCGTGACTTTTGGTGACACTTGGTGCATTTTAATGAAAAATGGTGACACAATGAGAAGCAAGCCAAAGCGATTCAGCGTATCGTTGTCTAAGGATGATTATAGAAAGCTCTCAGAAATCGCACGAGGCCACCGGCCATCCCTGTCGCTCCAATATCTCGTGAATTGGTCGATTCAACGGGGATTGCTGGATCGCGCAAAGAAAGGTAAATTGAATGACGAGTTGGCAAATCCATTAAAATCAAAGAAGTCTAATGACTAAAAGCCTTAATATAATGGTTCCTGTGGCCGTGATCGAAGCAGTTCTCAGCCAGGAAAGGGTAGATGAGCCGCCCCACAGCTTTTACAAATATCCGGCGCGTTTTTCTCCTTTGTTTGCTCGTGAAGCAATCAAGGCATTTACGCAGCCAGGTGACACGGTGATCGACCCATTTTGCGGCAGCGGCACTTCGCTGGTTGAGGCACTCGCGCTGGGCAGGAGGGCAGCCGGATTTGACATTAGTTCCCTGGCTGTCTTTCTGACCAGAGCAAAGACAAGCCCGCTTTCGATACACGACAAGAAAGAAATAATGGAATGGAGCCAAGTAATTGAATCTGTAAAACAGATCGGGCCCAGCATGAGCGACGTCATCACAGCAGAAGCGGCACATTACCATCGGCATTTGCCGGAGGAACCAAAGGAGTTTTTCGAGACGGTGATTGGACTATCAAGATTCCTTAAGAACCAGCGGCAGCAAAGGATCGTGCGGCTGGCTTTGCTGTCGGTTGGGCAGTGGGCATTGGATTGCAAAACCCGAACGCCAACCTGGGACGAAATGCGGACGCGGTTCTGTGAGAAAATTGGGGTGGTTGTTGAAAACCAGTACGACTTTATCAAGAGGGCTGCAAAATCCAGCAACGTGCCCCGTTGTCGAATTGGACAGCGGAGGCGCATAATTAACCGGTCGTCTGAGAAGAGCGGCGACGACGGACGCATTCCATTGGATTGGCTCCCTGCCAAACTCGTACTGACATCCCCCCCATATCCCGGTGTCCACGTTCTATACCATCGCTGGCAGATTAACGGTCGAAGAGAGACGCCGGCACCATTTTGGTTGGCAAACAGTCGAGATGGTGCAGGCGAGTCGTATTATTGTTTGGGCCCCAGGGACGAGCCGGCACTGAAGACATATTTCGAGAGGCTGGTAATAGCGTTTGCATCAATTCGTGATTTACTTGACAATTCATCGCTGGTTGTCCAACTCGTGGCATTTTCTGCTCCGGAATGGCAGTTGCCGACATACCTCAAAAGAATGGAGGCTGCCGGGTTTAGCGAATTTCGCCCCATTTGTGACGAGAATTATCTATTTGAAGGGCGAATCTGGCGTGATGTACCAGGGCGGAAATGGTACGCCAATCAGAGGGTAAAATCGTCAGCATCCAAAGAAGTCATGCTTTTTCACAGGGTCACTTAGGGTTGATTCCAGGTTGAAATGCCAGGCAATGCCATCCGGCATATCCGGTGAAACTTTCGTAAGTTATTCTATTCCAACAATTTGAGCAATTTTGCCTCACCGTCGCATAAAAAGAAGCCCACTTGTAATAAAAGATGTTGACTTCTTTTAATGAAATCAGCACAATAAGCGCACTTTTATGTTAATATACGTTCGCATTTCTGAAGACCTCAAGGGCAAGGTGGACGGTCTTGTTTCACGCGGCCAGTACTCGGATTTCAGTGCGGCAGTGAATATCGCATTGGAGAACCTGCTGCTGGCCGAGGAAGAACACGCGCCAAAGAACGTGAAGGGATCAGTCCCGTCCCAATCGAGTCACCCGCTTGATGTTCCCACGCCGATTCCCCAGCAACACTCGAAAGCGTCGAGGAATTCCAAGGCTGTCGTTTCAGCCAACACGAATGCGGTGCGGCCCACCATTTTTAATTGGATTAAATCACCGTCGATTTCGGAAGACCTGATTATGCCTGCGCCGGCAGACCTGTTCCGGCCAGGGCAGCAGGTCCCGGTTGAACGTTGGGTCTTTGGACAACAAAATCGGGTTCTCCCCGTAAAGGTAAACGCTCGCCTCTTCCTCGTGTTGATTTCGGCCAGGGCCAGCGAGATGGAATTGTTTGATGCTGCGTCTGCAATTGCCGATGGCGCTGGCGAAATGTTTCGGTTTTTGAGCGACCTCGATCAGAAGTTTAGCCACGGAAAGGACGATCTGTTGAGCACAGGATTTCCAGAGCCAGAATCGGACAAGGCGAAATCCCGCTACGCCAACCATTTCACCGCTTATGAGAATACACAAGGAAATCTGACGGGCATGTTGTTGCAATGGAAATTCGCCGGAGTTAGGCGGGCAAAGAACAAAACGTATTTGCTGCCGACACAGGCGTGTTTGAATTTTGCGAATCTAACCAACCCATTGTTGGACCAGCCGGTCACGGAAAAGCCGACGCAGAAGTTCAGTCAAGAGGAGATTACATGGCTGGGAGACCACATCGCCAAAAATGTGCCGGTGGAGGCGTGCGCCTATCGAACAATTCTCAGTGGTCTCCAGGAAGGGAAAAACACCCCAGATGCTCTGGACAATTTCGTGCGTGAGAACGCCAAAGGTAAAAATGATCTCACAGCGGCGTTTGTGAGTACGCAGCGAAGCGGGGCGGTCTCCCGAATGGCCGACCTGAATCTTATCAGGCGGCAGCGCGACGGCACGAAAGTATCGTATGAAATTACTGAACTGAGTGAACAATGGATGAAACAACATGCAAGTGATGTGAAGTGATAACCCTAATGGAGCAATAAATATGGCTACAAAGACCAGCAAAAATGAGGAACTATTTTACGCGCTATTGCGCGCCGAGAGCGAAAATGACGTCGCCCAAATTTTAAACGACACCGGAATGCTTGCCAACGAGGACGATTGGAAGCCACTGGGCGACACCGAAAATAACTGGAGCGCTGCAGGAAACCAGCAAAGCGCTGCCGCCGCCGCTTTGGTTGAAAAAATGATAAACGGAATTGATGCCGTCCTAATGTACGAGTGCTGGAAGCGAAAAATTGACCCAACTTCGTCGAAGGCGCCACAATCAATGGCTGAGGCGGCGAAGCAATTCTTTAACGTACCGAACGGTCGGCTGGAAAATGTGCCCAAGCAAGACCGCACCGAATTGGCAAAGCGCGTGCAGATAATGGCCGTCGGAAGCAAAGAACAGCCAAGCTATGTCGTCATTGATACTGGCGAAGGCCAGGCCCCCGCCGATTTTTCAGAAACGTTTTTGTCACTCGCGAAATCCAACAAACTCCACATTCATTTTGTGCAGGGGAAATACAACGCCGGAGGAACGGGAGCACTCCGCTTTTGTGGACACGAGAACTACCAATTGATAGTTTCCAAACGAGCGCCAGGGTTCCCCGTGAAAAAGCAGGACCCATCAAGCGGAGATTGGGGTTTCACTATCATTCGCCGCCTGAGACCAAGCGAAAGAAATTCCCGCCGCAATTCCATGTATGTCTATTATGCCCCTGCCGGCCGCATTCCGTCCTTTGCCGCAAAATCTATCATGGTGCTGCCCGGCGATGGCGCGGTGAACAAACCGCCCACGCCTTACGCAAAACCCATTGAGTACGGGTCGTGTATAAAACTTTACTCGTATCGGTGGAAAGCCAATGGAACGGCGACCCTTGAAGTGCGCTACGAATTAAATAAGTATTTACACAATTTGGTCCTTCCTCTTCGCGTGACGGAGGCACGGTCCAATTATCGCGCCAATTATTACAGCACGACGGTTTCTGGCGGATCGATTGACGAAAATGTTGACCTCGATTTAGGTCCTGCAAGCGGCTCAATCGCCCTTCCGCGTGGACTTGGGACGGTGCCGGTCGAATTGAAGGTGTTTAAGGATAAAAAGGACGACGGAAGCCTTGTTGACAAGCGACATTTACCAAAAGGCATTCTGTTTACAGTCAATGGACAAGTCCACGGCAGGCTCTCATCAAATTTTGTCTCTCGGAAACTCAATTATCCATTCTTGGAAGATTATTTAATTCTTGTTGTGGACGCGACGGAAATGCCCACAGATTTTCGTGAGGATTTCTTTATGACATCCCGGGACCGATTAGCCGAGATCGAGGATCGCGATTTCGTCGAAAACGAAATCAGGGAGTTCTTGAAAAGTCACGATGGGCTGCGCTTGCTCAACAACAAGCGCAAGGAGGAGGCGATAACCAAAAATGTTCAAGAAGACGAACCGCTGGATTTACTGCAAGAATTGATCAACGCCGACCCGACGTTGGCTTCGCTGTTTGGTGCGGGGGAAAGGCTCAAAGTGCCGTATGGGAAGCAAAGAATTGACGTTGAATTTAAAGGCCAAAGGTTTCCAACCTATTTTCGACTGAAAAAGGACAACCTCGTGAAGGATTGCCCAATCAATCGCACTTGCCGCATCGAGTTTGAAACCGACGCCGTGGACGACTATTTTTCACGAGGCGATGACCCCGGAGAATTTCAGGTGATTCCGCCAAGTTTTAACCAGGGCTTTCGCTTGTACCGTGGAGTTTGCTCGGCGAAGTTCTGCCCGCCGATCAACTGTGAAGTGGGCGACCTGATTGATGTAGAAGTGAAAATAACGGACGTGAACCGTGCGACCAACCCATTTGTTTGCAAGTTTAAGATGCGAATCACGCCAAAGGAATTGAAACCAGACAATGGCGAAAAGCCGCCGCCGAAGCCACCCGGTGGCGGTGTGAGCCTGCCGAAAATAAATGAAGTTATGAGGCCACAGTGGCCGCAGAACAGTTTTACTGAACACTCCGGTTTGAAGTTCACTGGTGGCGTTAATGGCGAGCCGTTGGAGGCGTTTGTCAATATGGAGAATCTATATTTCACCAATGAACTGGCGCGTGCAAAAGACGAGGCTGAACGTTTGCTCCTGCGGCACTACTACAAAAATGGATTAGTTTTGGTGTCGCTTGGAATGCTGCAAGAGGCAAAGCGCCAGAAACCGATGAGCCAAAATGAAGACGATCCCCCTAAATCCGAAGATGAACTGTTTCAGGACGACCTGGCAACGATTTTCCGGCTGTCGGGTGGCATCGCGGCAGTCATCATTCCGGTGGTTCGAAATCTGGCAGCGGCGGCGCTAAAAATCAGCAGTTAATTTTGAAAGGAGAGCACGATGCAAGACTTTTTCGTAAGCTATAACAAAGCCGACGAAGCATGGGCGACCGGAATCGGCGATTGGCTGGACCAGGCTGGGTTTACATCCATTCGCCAGGCGCAAGATTTTGTCCCGGCCTCCAATTTCGTCTCGAAGATGCACAAGGCACTTCAATGCGCGAAGCGGTTGGTCATGGTGTTGTCGCCTGATTATCTTAATGCCAAATTTCCCGAAGCAGAATGGACGGCGGCATTTGCTTCCGATCCAACAAATGAAAACCGAACGCTGGTGCCGGTGCGGGTTAGGGAATGCACGCCTCCCGGCCTATTGAAACCAATTGTGTATATTGACCTCGTTGGATTGTCAGTTACTGCGGCCCAAGCGAAATTCGTGGCCGGCGTCCGAGCATGTTTGAATGGAAAATCGCAGTTGTCGTCTCCGAAGGCCGTCCCGGCTGTGGAAGCCAAGAGCGCGGCAATTTATCAATCAATTCGTGGCGACGACAATGTTGTGGTGGGCGGCGATTTTGTAATGTACAAGAATCCACCCAAGCAGAAAATTGTTGTGGAGCGCAGGGCCGGGACTATTTCAACTTCTCAGATGCGCCAGATTCAATCCTGGATCGAGAAGCTGGTGGAAGAGACTGTTGGCTTGCGGCGGGAAAGAGCATTTGCGATGTGGTGGGGGCGATTCAAGAATCACTTCGGCGTCGCAAAGTATGATGATTTGTCCGCAGCGGAGTTCCCCATTGCCGAAATCTGGTTCAGACAACAGTCGGCGATTTTAGTGCGCAAATTGAAGACTAAAGCGCCGGACGCATGGCGTCACGCGCGATTTGGCTCAATACACAATGCAATCGCAAGAATGGGTATTGAAAAGCTGGAATATTATTCTCAAGCAGCCCAGCGGTTAAAAATACAACCATTCAATTCGCTGAAACAGTTGACAAAGCGCGATCTCGACCGCGTTTATTCGTTGGCAATGCGCGACGCCAAGGTCTGCTGACCCAAAGTGCCGTGTATTTGGGATCATAACGTGGACTGTATATTTTGAGCGCCAGCATTCCGGCGTCACCGGGGCCAAACAATCGGGGCACAATCGGAATATCAATTCCACCACTTTCACCTGAGCCCCGGTGCTAAAAGTTTGTGCCTTGGTTTGGGCTTGTGGCGCGGTGTTTGGTCGTTTCATAAATCGTCTTTTATGGCGAATCGAGCGTAAAAATCCAAGCAAGTCGTCATTGGTGACGCATTAAATGGTCGGCATGGCGTGCATACAACTTCAAGGCGAACGCCTGCTGCGGTTTCCTCGTGACCCAAGATGCAATGTCTCAAATGTCCCATAATTGTCTGATTTCGGCCCAGAATTCATTGCTTCGGTCTGGAGTTTTGGCGCGGAAAGTGGAGCGGAGGGATGGAACAGGGTGCCAGGGGGTGGAATCCGCAGCGGAACGCCGCGACGGAAGTCCAGACGGAAGCCGAAGGGTGCCGCGACGAGCGCGTGTTTTGGTGACTGGAACGGACAGAGGCGGGCAGGGTGAGGGACGCCTGCTGTCGGTGGAAAGAGCCAAAACGCGCGTTGGTCGCGGCGGGGAGTTTGAACGGCGTCCGCCGTCCTCAACTTTACGTTTACCGAAATACGCTTAACGATTGGTTGACGATTCTGAGGTTGTTTTCGTGACGGGCTGAAAACGACGTTCTGGTAGTTGACCACATAAATGGCTGGGGCGGTTGACGATTACGAAAAACACGTTGACGATTAGTTGACGATTGAACCTGGCTCCAAACTGAAGTTTTACTCACGATCCGCGAGGCGATTTCAAAACGTACCGCGTCGAGCGGCCAGCGCCAACGGATTGTGCGATTCCCACCTCGACCAGTTTTTTGAAATCCTTATGAACAGCCTGCCGTGTTACACGGAAGATATTCTCGCATTTTTGGCTGGTGAGTTCTTCGCCTCTGGCCAACAAGACTGCCATTTTCTTTTGTCGGTCAGTCAATTGTTGTTCCACCGATGGAGGCACAGTTTGCCCGGTGCGGCCAGCCGGAACACGCAGCCGTTTCAAATCGTTCCCCGGCCCTGCAAAAATGATTTGGAAATAGCCGGTATCTGTTGCGAGTCGCGGCTGGTCAAGCCCGTGGTCAACCATCTGGTCGTGCATTCGTCGGAAACCACTGCCACGTTCCTCGATGCGATGAAAGAACGAGAGGCATTGAGCGAGAATCGGGTTGCGGGAACAGGGGCGATATTTCCTGGATCGCAGCTTTTGTAATGTGATTGGCGGCGGCGGCAGTCCGGGACTGGAAATGACAACCCGGTCGGGAAACACTTCCAACATGATTTTACGGGAGCCGTCCTCGTAATCGCGGTGAGCGACAGCATTGACCAGGGCTTCGCGCAAAGCCTCTGCGGGATATTCGTCAAGTCGGACACGATCAAGCCCAACGATGCGGATGGGGTGTCGGGTGTTGCGTTCGACAAAGACAATCGCTTGCTCGATGGCAACCGGCATCGGGGCGCGTAAATCCGTGTGGTCGGACGGATCTCCATCCGGCTCGATACCGCGATAGGCGTCGGCCAATATCCGGCAATGCGGAAAAACGATAGATGGATCGCGAGCCAGGAGAACGATGCCCGCGGCGGTGGGGTAATGCCCGCCAGTCTCCGGGTCGTTCCAGACCAGGCCGCGCGCGAGAAGATCGTGAAGTAGGTCGTCGGCTGAAATGCCCCGTGGTTCCTTTTGTTCGGCGCTTGCAACCAACCGCCGTGCGGTTTCGTGGTTGAGGTCTTCCCAGCGGAGCCGCTTAAGGGTCTGAAGCTCGAAATTGGATGTTGCCGTGATAGTCTGCTCGGCGATTTCGTTCTCGTCGGACGTTGGTTCGATGGCGAACCGCTCCTTTAGGATTTTCAACAACGAAGCGCGGACCTCCCGGAGCAATTCGAGCAAATTGCCAAAGCGTTTGTATTTTAGCCCGCCTTTGCTGATTTCCTTGAGAAAATCGGCTGTTCCCGGCTCGCTCTGGAGTGCGGCGTCACCCTTGATGAACGCCAGCACCGGCAGGCCCTTGTTTCTTGCTAGGCGATACTCCTGCCGCGTAATGGAAACGCCGTCAATGGCGTGGCCATATTCCTTCCAAATGATGGTCAAACAAATCTCACACTTGCCGAGGAGCGCGAGGCATTCTTGAGCGGCGTCCTTTGGGGAAGCCGGCTCAAATTCGTAGAGCACTGGCTCGCAGTGGACTTGAAGAAATGCGTCGGTCGAAATGAGCGACAGAACGGCGAGTCGTTCGTTCTCCAATTCCTTTTGAACGGAACTGATAAAGATTCGGAGTTTGCTCATGTGTTTCTTTTCAACCTGGCATTTGCCATTGGCGAATGCCCTCAACGATTCAAACCTATCATGCGGCCAATAGCCCTGTCACGACTGGAAGAAAATCCACCTCTTGGTCGCACATTTTGCGCGGCACACATGCCAAATGGCTGGCGCCCGAATGGGCTGAAATTTTTTTGGAGGGTTCGGCTTGGGCTAACGACTCGCACGAAAAAGGAAGGGGTGGACCGATTTTGTGTATCAGCTACACCTCGCGGGCGTTCGGTTCAATTACATTCGAGGCGGTGAAAATCGACGATTTGGATTGCGAACGATTGTTCAGGCTTCTGAACAACTCTGCGCCCGTTCAATGGCAAAATGATGTGGAAAACAAATTGTAATGATTTCATTACAACGACCGACGGTCGGGCATGGCAGACTTGCGCCAATGGTCTGCGACGCAATCAGGCTGAGACGCACATAAGGGGACGCCCGACGATTTGCGTGGTGTTTTCGATGAAAATGGGCGGTGCAAGCATTTTGTCCAGTTTTGCGGGCAATATTTTGGCGGCGATGTGCTACGTAAACGCAACGAAACCGTTGCCCAAAGGGGCGAGGATGTTTTGAGAAAAGAAAGGAGAAGGAAGTTATGTATATGACAAGACAGCGGCCCGATCAGGCCGCATTTGCAGTTGACACATGCGCCTCTGCCCTGGGAGTTGACGAATTCACCCTGCTTTCGCGCATTCAAATGGGCGAGATCAGCGCCGTTCGGGCGAGTTCAGGGGAAATCAAGATTCAAGAGAGTGAGATGGAGCGATTGGCCCCCGCGCCACGGCGCGGGGCAGCGCAGGAAATCACGCCGTTGCCAAGGTTGACCGACCGGAGCATGGGCATCGAGTCCCACCTGGGACTCCAACGCAACGGGATCAGGCCGACACTCTACCGTGTCCCCGGTCACCAGACGTTCTTGACGGAAGGCGAGATTGAAGGCTATCGCGCCGCTTATGGAGCGGTGGCAAAAGAAGTTGCCGAGGTCGAGGACTTCAAAAAACAGTTGGGGATTGAACGGCAATTTCCTCAATCGGATAAAATGGAAATCGACACGGCGCAAACCGGGCGTTGGGAAGTACGTGAGGCGCTGCTAAATCTCAACCGCGGCGAAATAGTGCTGTGTCAGCGAGGCAGCGATTTCGCGGTTATCGAGCGTTTCGAGGAGGAATCGCCCTACGCGCAAACCAATGGCCCGGCTCAAATCCTTCTCCAAGGCAACAACGCGGGTGAATTGAAGGCTGAATTTCAAGCCAACGCCCGGCATACACTGGCATTTATGGCCAGCAACGCCACGGCCAAAGCGCAAGGAATCGTGTGGGGGTATTTTCACGAGCATAAGCCGGAACTGGTCATGGAGGCCATTTCCGAGCGATGCCAGCAAGCGGCTGCGAATCAGGAGACGAATTCGCGGAAGATCACCCAATCCATCAATCGCGGGATGCGCGTGTAAGGAGGACCTATGAATCAAGAGATGGAACGATTTCTGAACTTAGTAAATCTGCCCGCCCGCGCGACGGCAGAACAGGTGGCCGGACTGCTTGGCTTTTCTCCGCACGAAATTCCGATTCTCACGGCCAGAGGCTTGCTCAAGCCGCTTGGACATCCAGCCCCAAACGCTCCGAAGTTCTTCCTGACAGAAGCCATGAAAGAACTGCGCCGGGATGAAAAATGGATGGGCAAGGCCAGTGATGCGATTTCGGAATACTGGCGAATCAAGAATAACCGAAAAGGTGAAAGTGTGCCGGCCAGCAGGTGCCAATCCAAAGCCAGTGATGCTCCGCGATACGCGGAACGCGAGAATTGACCGTTGCATAACAGAAGACGTGAGCGGGTGAGCGCAGGAACCGGCCCGCTCATGCCTCTTTTCATTGGTCACCAAAAGGGCCGCTGCCGTTATCCGGCGTCTCGAAATTCCAGCGGATGACGGGCGGCCCGCCCGGTGGTGTTGGCGAGGGCGGCCGAATCACCAAAACAAACGTATGGCTCGTTTTGGTTTTCCTTCGCCCGGAGCGCCGCCCAAAATGCCAAGAGATGAGAGGCATGACGACATAGACAAACAGGTCGGAAACAAATTCCCGGTGCTCCCGGAGCAACCAGACTATCGAATGAAATATCGGGTTCATATCGCTTCCTCACGCGTTGACGGCTTTAGCTGGGTTGTTCACTTCCGGTTTGGCGGACGGCAGCGGCACAATCTTCCGCTCATATTCCTCCAGAGACGGACATACCACCGCTCCGTCCTTGGCGTATTCCCGATGTACGGCCACGCTCGCGTGCCCCAATGCGCCCTGTGCAAACCGTTCCGGCAGTCCAAGCTGCTTGGCCCGGCACGCCCAAGCGTAACGATAGCTGTGAAGCGTGACGCCTTCGATTTTCAACAGCCCGCATCGGCGATGAAATTCCGCCGCCCGCCACACGTCCCGAATTTTCGAGATCGTGGGAAACAGCGGTCCCTGGGCCGGAAGTTTGCGTAAGAGGGCCTCCAGACGTGGGCCGATTTGCAGAACGCACAGTTCGCCGGTCTTCTGCCGTCGATACGAGAGCGAGCGTTGATCCCATTCAATGTTCGCCGCCGTGAGATTTGCGCCATCGGTTTGGGCCGCGCCAATTTCCCAGAGAAGCTCGTAATAATGCCGCCGTTCCTCGTTATTCTCGTTTTCAATGATCTTTTGATGCTCCTCTGGCGTGATGGCGCGTTTCGGGCGTTTGGCCGCTTTGGGCCAAAGTTTGGATGGGATAATCGGGCCAAGCAACCAGCCGTAGCCGATGGCGGAACTATGAAGGCAGCGCAGGTAATGATTGGTGAACGCGCCGCCTGCCTTCATCACGGACCACAGGTCGTCGGCGTTCGTCTCAATCAGTTTCTTGTTGCGGATGAAATCGAATGGCTTGCTTTTGGAAGCGCGCAGATTACGAAGGCGGGTGCTTTCCTTCCCGCGTGAGCAAAACTCGTCTATGACGAACTGCCATGTTCGCTCCACCAGTTTCGGGTCGGACCCAACCAAATACGCCTTGGCAATCGAGACGTTAATCGCCGCATGGTGCGGCGCATCATTTTTGGCATAGAGGATCCGCGCCGCCTCCTGTTTGTCGCTCGTGCGCAAACTTTCGCGTTTGCCAGTCGTGGAATCGAAGCTGAAATAAACATTGCCCCGCATGCACAACCAATATTTGTTCTTCATTGACACCTTTCCAGCTTAAGGCGTCTCCGAGATTTTGTTTACCGAGCAGCGGGCGAGTTCGCCCTGGATTGTTTCAGCGTATTAAGGGATTTGCTTTTCCAAAATCGCTTACTACACGGTTTACTGCACGTTTTGGCCCTTTTTCTCTTCCTCCTCGCGACCACGCCGTTGAACATCAACGGCTTATGAAATGGCTCCAAAGGTAGGACTCGAACCTACAACTTCGCGGTTAACAGCCGCGCGCTCTACCATTGAGCTACTTTGGAATCCAAAGGAACGGTAATTTACCAACACCCACACCCCGCGTCAAACGCATTTCCAAAGGCTTTTGAAGACGCGCTTCAGCAAATCCTCGGCAATTGCTCGCCGCTGGGCATGTCAAGAATCCGGCTCGCGCCAATCGCGCTTTTCAATACCACCAACGGGGGATCGCCGTCTTGAACCACACCGATCCGTCCGGCACTGGATTCGTCCTGCCTCATGATGGCCAGAGCCTGATCCGCGTCTTTGGGCGGAACGAACGCCACGAACCGCCCCTCGCAAGCCACGTGCAACGGGTCCAGTCCCAGGAGTTCGCACGCGGCATGAACGTCTTCCCGCACCGGCACGGCGTTTTCCTCAATGACGATTCTCCGCTTCGCCGCCTCCGCGATTTCGTTTAATGCGCCCGACATGCCGCCGCGCGTCAAGTCCCGCAGGCAATGCAGTTCCAGTCCGGCAGCCAGGAGTTTGAGCACCAGCCCGGACACCGGCGCGGAATCGCTCTCGATCCTGCTCTGGAATTCCAGGCCTTCGCGCACACTCATGATCGCCATGCCGTGGCGCGCCAAGTCTCCGCTGACCAGGACAGCGTCGCCCGCCTGCACGCTGCCCGGCGCGATGACCTGGGAATGTTCAACGACGCCAATGCCCGCCGTGTTGATGAACAGGCCGTCGCCCTTGCCTTTGTCCACCACCTTGGTGTCACCCGTGACGATGCACACCCCGCTGCGCACCGCCGCGTCCCGCATCGAACACACAACGCCCCAAAGCGTTTCCATGGGCAATCCTTCTTCGAGGATGAACGCCGCGCTCAGCCACAGCGGCCGCGCGCCGCTCATCGCCAGATCGTTGACCGTGCCGTGGACGGCCATCGATCCGATGTCGCCGCCCGGAAAAACAATGGGCCGGACAACGTAAGAATCGGTGGTGAAGGCCAGTCGCCCCGCCGGGAAATCGAGCATCGCGGAGTCGTGTCGGCCGGACGCAGGGGCTTCGCCGAACGCGGCAAAGAACATCTTCTCCAGCAGTTCATGCATCAATTTGCCGCCGCCGCCATGGGCCAGCAGGACGCGCGGATACTGGCGGATGGGGATCGGGCAGGCAGAAGTGAATTCCGCTGGGTGGCTCATGGTGTATGCGTCAATGCCGGGTCGGGAACACGGCTGCGATAACGGTAGTAAGCCGCGCAAGCGCCCTCGGAGGAAACCATGGGCGCGCCCAGCGGATGCTCGGGCGTGCAGGCCTTGCCGAAGGCCGGGCATTCGGCCGGTTTGATGCGCCCCTGCAAAACCAGCCCGCTCAAGCATTCGGCGCTCTCCGCGGTGTCGTGATCGGCCAGACCGAACCTTTTCACGGCGTCCAACGATTCATATTGACTTCTCAGTCGCAGCCCGCTGGCGGGGATTTCGCCGATCCCGCGCCATTTGCGCGGCGCGACTTCAAAGACCTGCCGCACCAGCTCCCGCGCGCGCTCGTTGCCGTCGGGACGCACCACGCGGGCGTACTGGTTCTCGACTTCTGCCCGCCCCTCCGCCAGCTGCCGCACGCACATCAGCACTCCTTGCAGAATGTCGAGCGGCTCGAAGCCCGTCACCACAATCGGCACGCGGTATTTCGCGGCGATCGGCCCGTACTCCGCGCAGCCCATCACGGCGCAGACGTGACCCGCCGCCAGAAAACCCTGTACCCGGCAGTCCGGCGAGGCCAGCAGCGCCTCCATGGCTGGCGGCACCAACACGTGCGCGACCAGCATTGAAAAATTCCTGACCCCCTGCTCCGCCGCCTGGTGGGCCGCCATGGCCGTCGCGGGCGCCGTCGTCTCAAAGCCGACCGCAAAAAACACCACTTCCCTGGACGGGTTCTGTGCGGCGATTTTCACGGCGTCCAGCGGCGAATACACGATGCGCACGTCGCCGCCGCCGGCCTTGACCGAGAGCAAATCCACCGCGCTTCCCGGCACACGCAGCATGTCCCCGAACGAGCAAAAAATCGTGCCAGGCCGCGCGGCAATCTCGATAGCTTTGTCGATGCACTCCAGCGGCGTGACGCAAACGGGGCAGCCGGGTCCGTGGATGAGCGTGATGGATTTGGGCAGCAGTTCATCTATCCCGAACTTGACGATGGCATGAGTCTGGCCCCCGCAAACTTCCATTATGGCCCACGGCCGGGTGGTGACGCGGGCAATTTGCCGCGCGTATTCGCGGGCTTGGGCTGCGTCCCGGTATTCGTCCAGGTACTTCACGGGCCGCCTTCCTTGAGGTCCAGCAATTCATCCATCTGACGCAGGTATTCGAAGACTTGGTTCGCCTCGCTCTCTTCCACGCGGCTGATGGCGAAGCCGACATGAACGATGACGTAATCGCCGACTTTCGCCTCGGGCACGTAGGCGAGGTTGACGTCCTTCAGAATCCCGCCGAAATCCACCTTGCCCGTGCGCGCCAGCGTGTCATCGCCGGTGACGCTGGTGATTTTTCCTGGAATGGCCAGACACATTCTGTACCAAATTACCCCACGCCCATGAGTGTGGCAACGATTTGTCCTAAGGCAATCCCGCCGTCGTTGGGCGGAATTTGTTGATGCCAGTAGGGCCGGAATCCTTCCGCTTCCAGCCGGGCAGCGGCCCTTTCGGTGAGATACCGGTTCTGGAAGCATCCGCCCGAAAGCGCCACCCGGGGTTGACCAACCTGCCGCGCCACCGCGACGATGACTTCAACGAGCGTGTTGTGGAATTTGGCTGAAATCAATCCAACCGGAAGATGGCGCTTCACGTCCGCCAGGATGTCCTTCACCATCGACCTCCAGTCCACGACCAGCATGGACCCGCCACCCGTCTTCTCCTGGCACTCCATTTCAAATGAATACTTCTCGTCCGTCCTTGTTCCATCAATACTAAACTCCAGCTCCATCGCCGCCTGCCCCTCAAACCGCGCGATCTGCCGGAGGCCCAGAAAGGCCGCCACGGCGTCAAACAGCCGCCCGGCGCTGGACGTCAGCGGCGAGTTGATCCCGGTCCTCAACATGCCCGCCAATGCCGGCAACTCGGCTGCGACAAAGGACTGCAGCGGCGGTGATTCGCGCCCGGCCAACGCGTCTTCGCCAAACGTTTCGTAGAGCATTCCCAGCATGGCCCGGCGCGGTTCCTGGACGGCCTTCTCGCCGCCGGGCAACCGGAATTGCCGGAAGTGCGCCACGCGCTCGCAAGCCTTTTCAGTCAACAAAAAAAACTCCCCGCCCCAGACGGTGCCGTCCAGCCCATGACCCGTGCCATCCCAGGAAACACCGAGCAACGGCGGCGCAAGTTCGTTTTCGGCGGCGCAGGCGAGGACATGCGCGATATGATGTTGCACGGAAACGCCGCGCAAACCGGTCTTCCTTTCAACCAGGCCTTTGGCGAATTGCGTCGAGAGATAGTCCGGGTGCCCGTCGCTGGCAATCCAGCGTGGCTCGGCTTCGTAGAGCCGCTCGAAATCGTTGATGACGCCCAAAAACGCCTCGTAGGACTGCGCTGTCTCAAGATCGCCAATGTGCTGGCTGACAAACACCTGCGGCCCGATGGCCAGCGCCACGGTGTTTTTCAAATGTCCGCCCACCGCCAGAACCGGCGAAGCGGCGTCGAACGCGGTCGCGGGCTTCCCATCTGTCAACCGCACAGGCAGCGGCGCATAACCGCGCGCCCGGCGTAACAACTGCTCCCGTCCAAGCAGCACGCGCGCCACGGAGTCGTCCACGTGCCGGACAATGGGCCGGTCGTGGACCAGAAAAACGTCGGCGATGCTGCCGAGCCTTCGCAGAGCTTCCCGCTCGTCAATGCAAATGGGCTCATCGCTGAGGTTGCCGCTGGTCGCCACCACCGGGAACTTCAACTCCGACATCAGCAGATGGTGCAACGGCGAATAGGGCAGCATCACGCCCAGGTTCCGATTGCCCGGCGCCACCGGCGACGCCCGCGGCGCCAGCCGTTGCAACAGGACGATGGGAGATTCGGGCGAGGCCAGCAGGCGCGCTTCCATGTCCGATACGCGGCAATCCGCGCCCACAGCCTCCAGCGACGGATACATTACGGCAAAGGGTTTCTCCTCGCGCTGCTTGCGTTCGCGCAGGCGCCGCACGGCGTCATCGTTGCGGGCATTGGCCATCAACTGAAAACCGCCGATGCCCTTTAGGGCCAAGATTTTTCCTTCGCGGACGATTTGGGCCGCCTGCAACAAAGCGCCATGATGCGCAGCGAGCACGTTGCCCACGGCATCCCACAACTCGAGGTGTGGACCGCATTTCGGACAGGCGTTGGGCTGGGCGTGGAAGCGCCGGTTGGCGGGGTCGCGGTATTCCTGCCCGCATTCCGGGCACATGGCGAACTGTTTCATCGAAGTGTTGGCGCGCTCGTAGGGGAGCGACTCGACAATGGAGAAGCGCGGCCCGCAATTAGTGCAGTTGGTGAAAGGATACAGATGCCGCCGGTTCCGCGGATCAAAAATCTCCGCCCGACATTCGGGGCAGGTGGCAATGTCCGGCATGATGATGGCTGTCTTGCCGCCGCCGCTTTCGCCGGGCCGGATTGCAAAGCCCGCGTAACCCGCCGCATCCAGCCACCACGATTCCAGGCTCTGGATGAAACTGCGCGGCGGCTTGTCCAACCGCAGCCGCAGCGCGAATTGCTCAAGGCCGGCGCACGGACCTTCCACCTCGATGAAGACACCCTGGCCGGTATTGGCGACCCATCCGGACAGGCGGAGTTCCACCGCGAGGCGATGCACAAACGGGCGGAAGCCGACCCCTTGCACCGCGCCGCGCACGACAATTTTCAAGCGCGATTTTGGGGGCGCATTCAAGCGAGTCTCCAAACCTGTCTTTAAACCCGCCGTTTTGCAATCGCTATTCCGGCTCCGGCCACCGCTCAGATCGCTTTATGTGGCAGGATATTTCTTAATTGCGGGATGGCCGGGTTGAAAGATAGCTTTCGATGCCGGCGGCGGCGGCGCGCGCGGATTGCATCACGCCGACCATCGACAACGGCCAATGGGCGATCGAGCCGGCGGCAAACACGCCGGGCAGATTGGTCATCTGGGCGGAATCCACGACCAGGCAACCGTGTTCGTCCACGGCCAGCTCTTTGAACTCGTCGCAATCCGGCAGGCGCGGCGGTTTGAAGCCATAGGCCACAAGCACCACTTCGGCCGGAATCTCAAACTCGGTCCCGTGGCGGGGCCGCGCATTGATGCGGCCGGTCTCGTCGGGCGGGTCAAGCTCCGTGCGCACGCAACGGACCCGAATGACTTCCTCGCTCAGGTTGCCGAGGATCTCGATCGCCTGGCACCGGAACTGGAAGCGGGCGCCCTCTTCCGCCGCGTTTTCGAATTCTTTTGGATCGGCTGGCATCAATTCCTGATCCCGGCGGTAGAGGCACAAGGCATCTCTGGCCCCGGCGCGCAGCGCGACCCGCAACGCATCCATCGCCGTGTCGCCTGCGCCCAGGACGACGACGCGAAGGCCCTCGACGTTGACCGGCGGCGCGCGCAGGAGCGCGTCGGAGGTGTGGTGGAGAATGAAAGGGTAAGCCTGGCAAACCCCGCGCAAGTTTGCGCCGGGAATTTCCAGGGGCACGGCTTCCGTGCGGCCCAAGGCAAAGAGCAGGGCGTCATTTTCGCGCCGCAAATCGCGCATGGTCACGTCACGCCCGCAAAGGATGCCCATGCGGAACTGGACGCCGCGTTGCTTCAAAGATTGCACCCGCCGCCGGATGACCGCCCTGTCCACCTTGAATCCGGCCAGCCCGTTGACCAGGCGCCCACCCGGAGCGTGAGAGCTGTCCATGATGGTGACGGCGTAGCCCAGGCGCGACAGCGCGTCAGCCGCCACCAATCCGCATAATCCCGAACCAACGACCGTGACACGCCGGCCGTTGGCGGGCGCCGAAGGCGGTTCCTGGACGCCATGTTTCCAGCCGTAATCCAGCAGGAACCGAGAAATGGAGCCGATGGGAACGGGCGCGGACGGTTTCTGCAGCACACACGCCGCCTCGCACATCCGATTCTCCACGCAGATGTGGGCGATAAATTCCGGCAGGCTTTGCGTATTGAAAAGCAATTCCGCGGCTTCACGGAACCGCCGGTCTGCGGTGAGGCTGAGCAACTCAGGTATGGGAATGCTCAGAGGGCAGGCCGCCACGCAGTTGGGGTTCGGGCACTGCACGCAACGGCTGGCCTGCTGGCTGGCGGTGGCCTCGTCGTAAGGCTGGAAAACTTCGTTGAAATCGGACAGCCGGTCCCGCACCGGACGCTTCGGCGGTTCAATGCGGTCCAACTCGCGCCAGGCGTATTTGCCCCCCGATGTTTCGGTTGCTTCCGCATTCATAGTATTAAGTGGTTCTGATTTTACTATATATTTACATTAGTATTTCTAACAACATGGCGGCGGAAACGCAAGCCATATTCAAACGAATTCTTCAGCCTCCGCCATAAATCGCACTCTCCTTCGACACGACTGGCACGCCGTGGTCCGTGGAAAGCGAGAGCGAATTCTTCGGGCAGATCTCCACGCAACACGCGCAACTGATGCACCGCAACCGGTCCAGGATGAACCTTTTCTGCACGCGATCCACCTGCAGCGCGCCGGTGGGGCACTTCTTGGCGCACACCGTGCAATAGACGCAGCCGTCTTTGGTGAAAACCAACTGGCCGCGCGATCCGGCGATGGGCTGGCGCGGGGCAAAGGGATACCGCGTCGTGGGCGGTTTGGTCAGCGCCCATTTCAAGGCCAGGCGGGCCATTTCGAAGTAGGGCATGTCACCTTTCTGTGCAACTGATGCACGGGTCGATGGTCAGGACGAGCACGGGAACGTCGGCCAGTTCGCAGCCCTGCAGCAGCTTGAGCATGGCCGGAAGATTCGCAAAGGTCGGGGTGCGGACGCGGAACCTCTGGAGGTTCCTGGAGCCGTTGGCCTTGAGGCAATAAACCACCTCGCCGCGCGGCTGTTCGGTGCGCATGATGACTTCGCCGTTGGGATTGCCAGTGACTTTGACGGCAATCTCGCCCGGCGGGATTTTCGCAAGCGCCTGGCGAATGAGACTGACGGATTGCAGCAACTCGCCGCACCGCACTGCGCAACGCGCAAAGGAATCCCCCTCCGTGCGCGTCACGGGTTCCATCTGCAATTCCGGATAGGCGGCGTAACCCAGCGCGCGCAGGTCCTGGGCCACGCCGCTGGCGCGCAGGACGGGGCCGACACAGCCCAGATCATGGGCTTCCTGCCGTGACAGCACGCCCACCCCGCCGAGCCGCCGTCTCACCGAGCTGTCATTAAGAAAAACTTTCGTAACGTCGCGCAGGTCCCGTTCGATGATGTCCAATTGGGTCAGGGTGTTCCGGATGGCGTCGGCATCCATGTCCCGCCGCACGCCGCCGATTTTGCAGGAGCCGAAGATGACCCGCCCGCCGGTGGTGGCTTCGATGACGTTGAGCACCCGTTCGCGCACGCGCCAGGAATGCATGAAGAGGCTTTCGAAGCCCATGCCATCCGCCATCAAGCCCAGCCAGAGCAGATGGCTGTGGATGCGCGACAGCTCGCCCCAGACCGTGCGCAGATAATGGGCGCGCGGCGGGACGGGAATGTCCATGATGGCCTCGACCGCCTGGCAATAGGTCTGACCGTGGATGAAGCTGCAGATGCCGCAAATCCGTTCCGCCACATAGACAAACTCGAGGTAGTCCTTCTTTTCCACCAGCTTCTCCAGACCGCGATGGACAAAACCGATGGAAGGCCTCGCCTCAACCACCTTCTCGTCTTCCACCACGAGATCAAGATGGATCGGTTCCGGCAGCACCGGGTGTTGCGGACCAAATGGAATGATGGTGCGGGCCATAATGATTACGCGGGCTGCGGCGGCGCGGCCGCAGGCGGAGGTTTGGCGGCGGGCGCTTTCACTTCGCCGAAGGCGAATTTGACCGTCGTGTTGTATAAATTGCCGTGGAAATCCACCTTCATTCCCTCCACCGTGATGTTGAAGAGATCGTGCATTTCGTTTTCGTAAAGAAAGGCGCAGCCGTAGATGGAACAGATGCTCGGCACACGCGGATTCTGCCTTGGCAACTCGACCCGCAAGCTGGCCAGGCAGGCAGCGAGTTCGAAACTATACGTCAGTTCAAATTTGTCCGGCAGCGCGGTGGCGCAAATCTGCACCAGCCGCGCACCCCGCGCGCGCTGGGCCTCCACCCTGTCCAACAGCGCGGCCACGGCGATGACTTCAAGAGTTTGCTCCGGCTTCATTTCCGCTCCTTTTCCAGTTGCAGCTTTTTGTGCTTCTCCTCCATGACCGCCAGGCCCTTGACCACACCGTCAATGATGGCTTCCGGTCGCGCCGCGCAACCGGGCACGTAAACATCCACCGGCACTATGGAATCCAGCCCGCCCAAAACATTGTAGCATTCGCGGAAGATGCCGCCGCTGGCCGCGCAGGCCCCGACAGCCACCACCACCTTCGGCTCCGGCAACTGCTGGTAGAGGTTCTGGATGACGACCTTGCTCTGCTCATTGACCGCGCCGGTCACCAAAAAAATGTCGGCGTGTTTCGGATTGCCGGTGTTGATGATTCCAAGCCGCTCGACATCAAAAATCGGTGTCAGGCAGGCAAGCGTCTCGATATCGCAACCGTTGCAGCTTGAAGCATCGTAGTGGAGGATCCAGGGGGATTTGTTGACGGCGCGCATGATGATGATCCTATCGCTGGAGGGAAAGAACGATGATGTTGCCGAAGCCGAGCACAACGGTCACAATCCAGGCGCTGGCCAGGGCCGTCTGCCACTTCAGCCGGGCGAACACGTTGTCCACCAGCACCACAAACCCATACACCACCAGGGCCATCACCACGCCGAGGACAGGCGAAGAGGCGAAAAACAGCCAGACCCAGCCCAGCAGGAACACGCTTTCGTACCAGTGGGCCACTTCGATCATGGCCAGGGTGCGTCCCGAGAACTCGGTGGTGATGCCGCGCACCAGTTCCTGGTGGGCATGGTGCGAGGAGGAGAGGTCAAAGGGCGATTTCCTGAATTTGATTTCCAGCATGAAGACAAAGCCGAGAAACACCCCCGGCAACGCCAGCACCAGCAAGCCGCCGTGCCCGGCGATGCCGTCGATGTAAAACGTTTTGGTGGCCATGTACATGCCGATGGCCGTCAGCAGCACCATCGGCTCGTAGGCCATGATTTGAATCAGTTCGCGTTCCGCGCCGACAAAGCTGTAGGGCGAACTGGCCTTGTATGCGCCCAGCACAAAGAATATCGAAGCCGTAGTTAGCGCAAAGATCACCAGCAGCAAATCCGAGCCGGTGAAGAACAGCGCCCCAGTGAAAATCACCAGCAGCAGGAAGAACAGGACGTAATAGTTTTGCGACGGGCAGACGGCCAGGTTCTGCTTCTGCCACAGTTTGAGCACGTCATAAAAAGGCTGCAGGATGGGCGGGCCGCGCCGGGATTGCATGCGCGCCGACACACGCCTGTCCCAGCCCGCCAGCAAACCACCGGCCAGCGGGGCCGCCACCAGATAGATAATCAAACGGAACCAGAAATTCATACAACGGCGAGAACAAACATCACAACCAGCAACACCGATCCGCCGGCCACGGCGGCGCGGGAGAGCCAGACTTCGTTGAGCACGCTCCCCAGGTAGTAATTATGCAGGCTCACAGTTTCAACCGCCCCGCCCGAACCGGTGAAACCCGGGCTGCCTTGGACGTTCGCGCCGCCCAGGTAGGGGGCCACCAATGTGACCCCGCGGCCGCGATTGAGGAAACTGAGCGGGAACAGCATCACCACCAGCATCATGATCATCATGATGAGGATGTTGCCCTGACCCAGGGAGCCGGCATGGCCATAGACACCGGCCACGTACGGCACGACAAATTGCGAGGACAGGAAGGGGAAAAAGAGGCAGGCGAGGAACGTCACCGCGGAAAGGGAATAAAGAGCGACCGATTCATCGAGGGAGATTTCCTTGACGACACGGTGCTGCGGCCGGACCACTTCCACCAGTTTGCCCATCCATTTCACCCAAAAGAACAGCGTGGGCGCGCTGCCGAAAACAATGAAGACAGACAGCAACGGGCAGGCATCCACCACCGCCCGCAACACGGCCCATTTGCTGATGAGCATCCCGAACGGCGCCAGGGACATTCCGGCCATTCCGATAAGCATCATCACCGCCACCCGCGGCATGTAAAGCACAAGCCCGGACATGTCTTCGATGTTGCGGCTGTGCAATTTGTGCTCGACCACGCCCACGCAGAGGAACAGAAGGCACTTGGCCACGGCGTGGAAAATAATCAGCATCACCCCCGCCCAGACGGCTTGGCTGGTCCCGATGCCGCCACACAAAACCACCAACCCCAGATTGGCCACGGTGGACCACGCCAGCACGCGCTTGGCTTCCGGCGCGGTTATCGCCGCCAGCGAACCGATCAGAAAAGTCACCCCACCCACCGACGCCACCATGTTGCCGACGGTGGTTCCAGTGATGACTGGTGCTACGCGCAAGATCAGATAAACGCCGGCCTTCACCATGGTGCTCGAATGCAGCAACGCCGATACAGGGGTCGGCGCTACCATCGCGCCCAGCAACCAGCTCGAAAACGGGCATTGCGCGGCCTTGGTGACGCCCGCAAAGCAGAGTAAAGCGGCGGGCAGCAAGGCGACCGCGTGCCCGGAGTGGATCAGCGTCTGCAATCCAAGGCTGTGCGTGTCCCGGTAAAACCAGACAATCGCCAGCGCGAAAGTCACACCGCCGGCCAGATTCATCACCAGCGCTCGCAGTGCGTTCCTCCTGGCTTCCACCGTTTGCGTGTAGCCGATGAGCAGGAAGGAACATAAGGTGGTGATTTCCCAGAAGAAAAACAGCCAGGGCAAATCGTCGGCAAAAACCAGGCCGAACATCGCGCCCATGAAGATGAACAGCAGCGCAAAAAACAAAGGACGCCGGTCGGGAATGTCGCGATGGGCTTCGGTGTGATACTCGCGCATGTAACCGAGCGCATAAACACAAATAGCGCCGCCCACCAGCCCGTTGATCAACGCCATGACGACGGAAAACTTGTCAACGAACAGCGCACGGCCCGAGTCGGCATCGGCCCCCGCCAGGAATTCAAACCACACCATCACCGCGCCTTGCGCCAGTATCAACGCCACGATCAAAAAATGCCTCGACCGCACGCCCACCCAGAGAATGTAGAGACCCATCAACGCCTCGATGGCGGTCATGCCCAGATTCACCGAATGGCGGCTGACCGGCAGTTCGCCCAAAGTCGCCGGGGCTGGCTGGCAGGCCAGCGCAATGCATCCTGCGCAAACCCCCGCCACCACCGTGACGACCACCCAACGGCGCGGCCACTCGGCCCGCAAGCCCAGCAGAATCAGCCCGGCAAGAAAGGGAACCAGCACAAGGGCGAGAACAAGCGTCATGATTTTCCTTGTTTGCTGGTGTAACCCGGGGCGACCGCGTTTAGCCAGTCCACCTCGCTCCGGGCGCATTGGAAAATGGCGCCTGCCTTGCCTCCTGCATCTAGCATTAAGTATGCCTTATTCCAACGCACATGAAGTGCCTCTGAATAAGATAGGCTGAACATGTCGCCTATTTATCGCTTCAAACAGGAATGTTTCACCACACTTTGCTTGTTAATAGCTCACCCCTTTTTGCGGTCTTGAAAAACAAAAAGACGGTAGGGCAACTCCGTCAAGCCGTGACTTTTTACTTCTTAATTCTGCCTTGCCCCCAAGCCTCCAGGATCATATCCATCTCCTTGTTCACCGCCTCATCCACCCGCCTCCGGCTGGCGTCGGCCTCAAAACCCGCCAGCGTGCGGCGAATCCCTTCCCTGAACGGAATCACGCACTGAAACCCGGGCACCCACGTCTTGATCTTGGTGTTGTCAAACACCGTGCTCCAGGTCTTGTCACCCAGCAGGCTGCCGGTCTGGTCCGGCGCGACCCTTGCGATGAAATCGCTCGGAATATGGACGACATTGGCCTCGACGCCCATCGCCTCCGCGATGGTCCCGTAAATCTGGTTCCACGTCAGCACCTCGTCCGACGTGATGTGAAAAGCGTGGCCCAGCGCAGCCGGGTTGCCGAACAACCCCAGGAATCCCCGCCCAAAATCCTCCGCGTGCGTTAACACCCAAAGCGAGGAACCGTCCCCGTGAATGATGATCGGACGCCCTTTCTTCAGCCGGTCGCACAACGTGTAGCAGCCCCAGCCTCCCAGCGCGATCGGAAGCTGCGGATCGTAGGTCAGCGTCGGCCGCACGATCGTCACCGGGAATTCTTCCTCGCGAAAAGCCCGCATCAACCGCTCCTCGCACGCGATCTTGTTGCGCGAGTATTCCCAGTGCGGATTGCACAACGGCGTGGACTCCGTGATGAGGTAATGCGCCGGCGGCTTCTGATAAACCGAAGCCGAGCTGATGAAAATATACTGCGCGGTCCGCCCCCGGAACAGCGCCAGGTCGCGCTCGATGTCGTTCGGCGCGTAAGCCACCCAATCCACGATCACGTCGAACTTCGTGTCGCCCAATGCCGCGCGCGCCTGATCGGGGCGGTTGATGTCCGCCACCAAGCTCTTGGAACCGGGCGGATTGGGATGATGCTGTCCGCGATTGAGCAAAAACAGTTCCCAGCCTTTGGCCAGCGCCAACCGGCTCACCGCAGTGCTGATAAACCCCGTTCCGCCAACAAAGAGAATTTTCATAACCAGCCCCAAAATTGCCACGCCGCCCCAGCGAGGCAAGCGACAAACAACGCCCGCACACCCGTGAATCCCAGCCAAGATTTAAAAAAACGCTGAAAATCTGATTATCAGGCTTAAACTTGTTAAGGCCGCGGGGATTTGTTTAACTGGGGCGATGCGAATTTTATCCGGAATCCAACCTTCAGGGACGCTGCACCTGGGAAACTACTTCGGCATGATGAAACCGGCCGTCGAGTTGCAGGAGCAGGGCGAAGCCCTTTACTTCATCGCCAATTATCATTCGATGACGTCGCTTTTTGACGCGGCGCAGCGTCGGCGCAATTCCTGGGACGTGGCGCTGGATTTCCTGGCCTGCGGGCTTGACCCGAAGAAGGCGCTTTTGTTCCGGCAATCCGATGTGCCGGAGGTGACGGAGCTTTCCTGGATTCTGACCACCGTCACGCCGATGGGCTTGCTGGAACGGTGCCACAGCTACAAGGACAAAATCGCGCGCGGCCTTTCCCCCAATCACGGCTTGCTGGCTTATCCGGTGCTGATGGCGGCCGATATTTTGATTTACGACTCGAATATCGTGCCCGTCGGGCGCGACCAGAAGCAGCACGTCGAGGTCACGCGCGACATTGCCATCAAGTTCAACGAAGCCTACGGGCAGACTTTTGTTTTGCCCGAGCCGAAGATTCGGGAGGAGACGGCAGTGGTGTCGGGCTTGGACGGCCAGAAGATGAGCAAGAGCTACGGGAACACGATTGAAATATTCGGCGAGGAAAAGCCGTTGCGCAAAAAGATCATGGGCCTGGTCATGGACAGCCGCACGCCGCAGGAACCAAAACCAGATGCGGACAAGAACCTGGCGATCCAGTTGCTCAAGCTGGTGGCGGACGCCGGCACGGCCAGGGATTATGAGGAACGCCTGCGGGCCGGCGGTCTGGGTTATGGCGATCTGAAAAAGACGCTCTTCGAGCATTATTGGAATTACTTCGCCGCGGCCCGCGCCAACCGGGCGGAACTGGCGGCCAACCGGGATTACGTCGAGCAGGTGCTGAAGGACAGCGCGGCCAAAGCCAGGACGCTGGCCACAAAAGTTCTGGCCCGCGCGCGGCTGGCTTGCGGACTGGATTAAGCGGTCGAGTAAAGACGGGAACAGGATTTACAGGAAAATTTAAATCCTGCTCATCCCGTCAAATCCGTTGGTCACGCGCCGAACTTATCAAACATCCGCGCGTTGGCCTGCATGAGGCGGATCAAATACTTCGCCTCAAAAATGCCGAGCGAGCCGAGGTTTGCGCCGGTTTCGGTGAGCCGCTCCAATTTGTCCGAGCCGCTGCAAGCCGACCAGAGCAGGACCGGCTGCGGATGCCACGAATGGCCCTTGAGCGCGCACGGCGTGGAATGGTCGCCGGTGATGGCGATCACGTCGGGGCGCTTTTGCAACAGGATGGGCAGCGCGGCGTCGAACTCTTCAATCGCCTTCTTCTTCGCCTGAAAGTTGCCGTCCTCGCCGTGCATGTCGGTGTATTTGTGGTGGATGAAGAAATAATTATAGTTGTCGTATTCGGCGAGGTAGCGCTGGAATTGTTCGGCAATCGTTTGCGGCCCCTCGATCTTTTTCATGCCCACGAGCTGGGCCAGCCCTTTGTACATAGGATAAATGGCCAGGCAGGCGGGCTTGAGGCCGTAACGCTCCTCGAAGGTCGGTATCTCCGGCTGATGGGCGATGCCGCGCAACAGGAAGCCGTTGGCGGGCTTTTTGCCGGCCAGCACACCCAGGGCCTGGCGGAAAAAGTCGGCGATCACGGCGGCGGTTTTCTTTTGGGCGGCTGATGATGGGTCCGTCGGCTCAACCGCAGGCACGGGCAATCCCTCCCGGTTGGGATCGGCGTCGGTCAACGGGCCTTCCAGCCCCCTGCCCCGGAAAATGACGACAAAACGGTGGCCTTTGCCCGGCTTGATGATCACTTGCGCATCCTCCGCTTTTTTTATTTTGCGCGAGAGTAACGCGCACAATTCCTCCGTGAGTTTCGTTTCGATGCGGCCGGCGCGACGGTCGGTGACAATGCCCTTCTCGTTGAGCGAGCAAAAATTGGCCCGCGCGGCGATGTCTCCCGCCTTGAGTTCGAGGCCCAGGCCGAGGGCTTCGATCACGCCGCGGCCCACTTGATATTCCAGCGGATCATAACCAAACAACCCGAGATGGCCGGGGCCGCTGCCCGGAGTGATGCCGGGCGCAACGGGGATCATGCGTCCCTGCGCGCCGTCCTTGGCCAGGCGGTCGAGGTTGGGCGTGGTGGCGGCTTCGAGCGGCGTGAGATAATTCTGTTCCTTGGTGGCGATGTCGCCCAATCCATCCAGGACGAGCAAGGCCAGCTTGGCGTTTGTTTTGATGGTCAGATGAGAATAAAGATGGTCCAAGTTCATATAATCGGGGCGTCTGCCCGGTTGAATATTGTGGACAAACCGCCCGGCGCGTCAAGCGGGCCGTTCGAAATGGTTCCACAAGCCGCGAGGCCGAAAATCGGCTTGCGAATCCAGTGGCGCCGTTCAAGGTTGAGCCTGCTGCAATCATTATGACCAAAGGAACGGAACGACTTGAGGCCTTTAGCGATGGCGTGTTCGGCATCGCGCTCACATTGCTCGTCCTTGAATTCCAGATTCCCAACCCGGATGCGTCCACGAACAACACCCTTCTCCTCGGCGAACTTCGGGCCTTATGGCCGTCGCTGGTCGCCTTCTGCATCAGCTTTGTCGTGGTGCTCATCATGTGGATCAACCACCACGAATTGATCCGGCTGGTGCGGCACGTGGATTACCCGCTGCTGTATGCCAACGGCGGCGTGCTGCTTCTGGTGACGTTTGTGCCGTTTCCGACCAAAGTGCTGGCGCGGCACCTCGGCACTCCCGCAGCCAACGCTTCCGCCGTTTTCTATTGCGCAACGTTCTTTTTCGTCAGCCTCAGTTGGAGCACGTTGCTTGCATCCATCATCTGGAAGCGGCGGCTCGTCAAACCGGATGTCACAGATGCAACGCTGGCGCGTGTCCGCAAAGCATATATCGCCGCGCCGTGCATTTATGGCCTGGCCGTCGTCCTCGCCTTTTGGAATGCGGTCGCCGGACTAGCTCTCTGTACTTCCCTCTGGCTGGTCTGGATGCGCTTGTGTTACGGGTCGAAACCGGCAGCCATTTAGCGGGCCTCACGGCTGGAAAAGCTTTTGCAGCACTTCAGCGGCGGTCAGGCCGCCGATCCAGATCGTTTTATGGCGCGAGGTGGCGCCGCGGATGATTTGGACCGAGCCGCGCGCGCAATCGAGTTTATTCGCCAGCAGATCAACCAAAGCCTGATTGGCCGCGGCATCCACCGGGGGCGCGGTCACTTTGATTTTCAGCTCCGGCCCCAGCGGGCCGCCTATTTCATTTTTCGCCGCGCGCGGCTGGAGTTTCACCGCCAGATGCACTCCGTCGGGCCGGGCCTTTAGAAAATCGGCGTTCATAAATGTCATTTGCATCCCAATCTTGGTCTTGCCCAATATACAGGAAGGACCCGATGATGTGCGATTATGAAACTTCAAGATTTGATCGTCGGGATGAAGGTTGTTCATCCGCAATACGGGGCGGGCGTCGTGGAAAAGATAACCAATGTCGATGCCGCAATTCGATTTGACAATGTGCTGCGCACGGTGGACCCGGAGCTGGCGGAGGTGGCGCCGGCGGAGGCCACCGCCAGGGTGGAAGGGCTGACCGTGCCGCTGAAACAATTCATTGATGCGGCCGTTGAATCCACGCTGAACCGTTTGGGGTTCGAGTCTTCCAACGCGGTGGTGGGCGAGCTGGGGTCGCGCTGGCAGAAGGGCAAAATGGTCCTGCACCCCTCCGATCCGGCTTTGCAGACCAAGGAGATTCCGCTGGAAGTCTTTTTCCACAAGCTGGTCGGCGTTCGCAACCAGTTGCGCGTCCTTGAACAAAAAATCAACAGCCATCCCGTGCTCGGCGACGGCGAAAAGGTTGAGATGCAACAATACGTGACCCGCTGTTACGGTTCGCTGACAACCTTTAACATCCTGTTCAAGGACAAGGAAGGCCAATTTTGAAGAAAAAGTAAGAATTAAGAAGGCATCCGCCGTCGCCAAGTCTATGGCGGACAATGAGTTAAAAAGTGGGGAGAAGGCATCCCGGCCTGCCCCGCCTGCGCGTAAGTTCGCAGCCATGGCCGGGCAAAAACCATACACTTGTGAGGCTAGGCAAATCCCTGGTTTATGGCATAATCGACGCCACAAACAGCCATAAATTTGATTAAAATTATGAAAACCAGCCATTACATTATTTCTGTGTTGACCCTGTTCACGCTGGCCACCTTGCCCGCGACAGCCCAGGAGACATTTACCGGCACAGGCGACGCCAACGGCGGCTTGGGTGATGGCGCCGGCATTAGCAGCGTTGTTGTCAACAACGATGCGAATAACATCAGTTTCACCATCAATTCGACCCAGCCGATGGATGCTTACATCAATTACATGATCGAAATTCAGCAGGTTGGCCAGGGCGGCAGTGGATATACAGGGTTTGCCAACCCTTGGGGCCCCGCCGTGGGCATCAGCACCGGTGAAAACGCCTTGATTAATACTTGGACGGGAGCCAACGGCGCCACTGCATTCACATATAGTGGCGGTTGGTCGGGGGGCGTAGGGACGTCCTTTGCCGGCGGCCTTGGAAATACTTACGCCACAATCACGACGCCGTTAAGCAGCCTTGGTTTGAGTGCCGGCAGCAGTTTCTACTTCGACGTTGTGTCATCGTTCGATACTCCAGGTGGCCAATCTGCTTATGGTGTATTGGACAATACCGGCTGGGCGCCGGAGTCAGATGGTCATTATCAACCGTGGAATGGAACCTCATATTATGACTCTGCCACATCCCCGGGCACGACCTTCGGAACTGCTGCGACCGAGTACACTGTGGTTCCCGAACCGACAACTTGCGTGTTGATGGGACTGGGCGCGCTGACGATGGTCCGCCGGTCGCTGAAGAAAAGTAGAAATTAAGAAACGCTGTTCTTAATTTCCCTTGGCTTGCCCGCGCTCAGGACGCGGAGCGAAAAGCCCCGCCCGTTTTCGAATGGCTCGACGCGTGCCTTCACTTCCAATACCGGATAGCGCACGGTCGCCAGGCCGTAACTTTTGTAGGTCTGCGTGAAAAGCTCGGTTTCGACCATGCCCGTCCAATCGGCCAGCGAAAGAAACTTCATCGGTTCACCTGTGATCTGGTGATGGGTGCGCTGCTCCACCACGAGGCCGCAGGCGGTGACCGTTTCACCGGCGAATTCCCCGAGGCGATTGACGGGGCAATAGGTGTCCCACGCCACGTCGTCGAACAATTCGAGCGGATGTCCGCTGACGGCAAAGCCGAACAACTCTGTTTCCGCTTGCAGGCGTTCGCGGCGGGTCGGCTCGTGAAGAAAGGACGAATTTTGCAGGAAGAAGGATGAAACAGGATCCGCGGCGCGGCCGAAATTGAATTCCGCATTCTGACTTCTGCATTCCGACTTTTGCAGGCGTTGCGCTTCCCAGAACTGGCGGGTGCGGGTTTCACCGAACTCATCGAAGGCCCCGGCGCGCAGCATCGCTTCCAGTTCCCCTCCCGCAGGGGCGGCGCGGTGAAAGAAATCCTCCAGGGAAATGAACGGCCCGCGCCCGCGCGCCGCGAGCATCGCGTCTATGGTGCGGCTGGAGAGGCCTTTCACGCGCGTCAGGGGCGCGCGGATGCAATTGCCTCGCGGCACAAAGGCCGGTCCGGGTTCGTTGACGGACGGCGGCAGCAGTTTCAATCCGAGCCGGTGGCATTCGAGCACATAGACGATGGGATGGTAGAAGCCCTTGCCATTGGTCAGCACGGCGGCCATGAATTCGGCGGGAAAATGGCGCTTGAGCCACGCGGATTGATAAGCCTCGACCCCGTAAGCCGTGCTGTGCGCCTTGCAAAAGGCGTAACCGGCAAAGCCGGCGGCCAGTTCCCACACTTCGGCGGTTTTTTCGGGCGAATGGCCTCGCGCCAGCGCCGATTTGAAGAATTCGCCGCGAATTTCCCCAATGACGTTGCGCTTTTGTCTGTTGAGCGCGCGCCGGAGCAGGTCGGCGCGGCCCGGGTCCAGGCCGGCAAACGCCTCGCACAGTTGCAGGATGTGTTCCTCATAGACCACCAGCCCGTAAGTGCTCCGCAAACACGCTTCCAGCGACGGGTGCGGATAAGTCACCGGCTCAAACCCTTGATAACGCCGGGTGAAGGCCCGCTTCTTGCCTTCGTTGGCCGCCCCGGGCCGGATGACGCTGACGATGGCGATCAGGCCGTCGATCTCGCGCACGTTGCTCATGCGGCAGAGGCCGGTCATGGCCGGCGATTCGATATGATGCACCGCCCGCGCCCCGCCGCCGGCGATCATCTCCCACACCTGCGCGTCGCGCCACGGCTCGGGCGCTTGCGGGTCGCCGAGCAGCAGCCGGCCGTCGGATTTGTCCCGCGCCACGCAACGGTCCAGGTCCAGTTCGATCCCGCGCTTGTCCAGCATGGTCTTCGCGTCGCGCAGGGCCGCCAGACCGCCCTGGGCGAGAATGTCCATCTTCACCAAGCCGACCGCCTCCACGGCATCCATGTCAAAATGCGTTGTGGTGCAGCCCTTGTTGGCGATGAAAGTCGGCATCAGTTCGTACAGCGGCTGGCGCGACAGGACAAGGCCGCACGGGTGCATCTTGGGATAACGCGGCGCGCCATCGAGGTGCTCGGCCATTTGCAACGCCGTCCGGTAAGGTTCCTCATCCAGCGGCAAATCGCGGTTCTCGGGACTGGCCCGCAGCAGCTCAATCAAACCCGCGCCGCCGCCGGGCGCCGGTTCATCCGGCACCCAGCCGCCGCCGAAACCCCACGGGAAATGGCTGGTGAATTTCCTCACTTCCCATTCCGCCACGCCCAGAACTTTCGCCGCCTCCGCAAAAGCGCTGCGGGCCTGGAAGGTCGAAAAACCGCCGACCGCCGCGCAATGATCGGGGCCGTATTTCTCGAAGAGGATCTTCACCACGTCGTCCTTGAGGTCGTGCGCGAAATCAATGTCAATGTCGGGCAGTTTATGCAGCGCCATCCGCTCTTTGTTGAGAAAGCGGCGAAAATAAAGGTCGAAGCGAACCGGGCAAACGTCGCTGATGCCCAGACAATAACAGACCAGCGAATCCGCCGCGCTGCCGCGCGTGATCCAGTCGATGCCGCGCCGGCGGCATTCCTGGAGAAAATCCCAGGTGATGAGGAAGTATTCCTCGTAACCGACTTCATTAATAATGCCGAGTTCCTCCATCACTTGCGGCCGGAACTGGCGTGCGCGGGAGCCGTAGCGTTTCCCAAGACCTTCCAGGACCAGCCGCCGCAGGAAATCGTCGGATGGCGAACCGTCCGGCGGCGTGAAGGCCGGGAATTGCGGTTTGCCAAAGGGCAGGTCGAAGTTGCAGCGGCTGGCGATTTCCTGGGAATGCCGCAGCCAGTCGGGATGCTCGCGGCAGGCCTCCGCCATTTCAGCCGGGGTCGGGAAATGCCATTGGCCGCCGCGCTGTTTTTCGGGATGTTCCTGTTGCAGCAGGGTCAGCGTGCGAATGCTCTGGACAATGTCGTATTTCCGGCGGTCATCCGGTGTGGCGTAATGAATGGCGGGACAGGCCGCGGCCGGCCATTTCCCGGGCGTCTGCCGTTCATGGGCAACGCTGTAGAATCGCTGCGGAAACAGCGCCGCCAGCCGCGCATCCTCGCTGACGGCGATCAGCCCCTCAAGGAAGGCGGAATGATGAAGTAAGAAGGCAAAAGGAACGGGAGCGCGCTGCTGTCCGGCAACGCTGCCTTCATCATTCTGCCTTCCGCCTTCCGCCTTTTTTGAGAGCAACCGGCAGAGGTTGTGCCAGCCGCGGGCCGACTCAACGTAGAGCAGCAGCAACTTGCCATCCACGCGCAGTTCCGTGCCGAGGACCGGCTTGAGGCCCGCCTGCTTTGCCGCCTGCACGAACTCAACCGCGCCGTGCAGGTTGCCCGTGTCCGTGAGCGCAACGGCGGGCAGGCCATGCCGCTTGGCCAGCGCAACGATGGCCGCCGGCGACAGCGTGGAATCGAGAAACGAATAATGACTGTGCGCGCGCAGCGGAACGTAAGCCAAGACAGAAGGCTGAAGGCTGAATGAAGAAGTAAGACCAGCGCGTCGTACGGCAGTTTCTTCATTCTGCCTTCCGCCTTCTGCCTTCAGAACAAAGTCGTGTCCCCGCAAAATCACCGAATGTCCCCTGGCTTTGCGGAGTTCATCAATTGCGGCCGCCAGCCTGGCTTGGGCCTCCCGCCGTTGCGCCGTGGCTTCCAGCGGCAGTTCGCCGCAAAAGCGGCTGTCATAGACATTGGACAACTTGAGCGACACCAGACGCAAACTGACCCGCCGCCTCCAAGCCGCGCGCAGCATGGCGCGCAACCGGCCATACACGCCGGTCTCCAAGTCGGTTGGCTCCAGGAGGCTTTCACTCACCTGATCTTCCGTCATGTCGTTGTAGCGGACGCGGACTTGGAGGGTCCGGATGCTGTGGCCTTCCTCGCGCACCTTTGCAAAAAGATGGTCCGCCATGCGGCGCAAAGTGGCCTCGGCATATTCTTCGTCGGTGATGTCGCTGGCGAAAGTCTCCTGCCGGCTGAACGACTTTTGCGGTTCCTGCGCCGGAATCAGCGGGCGCTCGTCGATCCCCTGCGCGAACTGCCGGATGCCGAAGGCTTGGTTGCCGAGCAGCAATTCCAGCATGTCCAATGGCGTCGCCGCCACGTGGCCGATGCGCGCCAAGCCGGCCGCATTGAGGCGCGCGCTCGTCTTTGGCCCCACGCCCGGAAGCCATTGGTTGGGCAGCGGACGCAGAAACGCCGCCTCGCCGCCGGGCGGGATTTTATTGAACGCGGCGGGTTTGGTCAGTTTCGATCCGACCGCGCTGACCAGCTTGTTCGTCCCGATGCCTTCGCTGACGATGATTTTGAGTTTTTGGCCGATGGCCTTGCGCACCGCCAGGGCAATTTCCACCGGCGATTTTTGCGCCGCGGACAGATCGAAGTAGCCTTCATCAATCGAGGTCTGCTCCACGTCGGGCGTGAAATCGTAGCAATAACCGAACATCCAGTTTGAGAACTGCTCGTAACGCTCGAAATCGCCCGGCAGAACAATCAGCCCCGGGCAGAGCTTGCGCGCCCGCGCCGTCGGCATCGGTGTATAGACGCCGAATTGCCGCGCCTCATAGGAAGCCGACGCGATGATGCCTCGCTTTTCGCCCCCGACCGCCACCGGTTTGCCGCGCAACTTCACATCGGACGCCTGTTCGACCGCCGCGAAGAAAGCATCCGCGTCAAGATGAACAATAGTTCGCATGTAACCAAGGCAGAAGGATGAAGGCAGAATGAAGAAACGGAGCCAATGCGCTCGTGCGCAAAGGTTTCTGAATTTTGCCTTCTATATTTCCCGTCTGGCGTGTTTGGAAATTGTGACGAAAATGGCGATGATCTCGTTGGTTTCGTCGAGCAACGGTTTTAACTTTGCCGTCGGGACAAAGTTTTCCTCGCTGAGCAACTCAAGCCAATAGGCCGTTTCGTCCGCTTCGCGCAGACAATCGCCCACTTTGGCGATAAACTCGGGCTTCGACCTGGCCCGGTTCGCCTCGCGGTAGTTCGCTCCGATTGATGTGCCCGACCGCAAAAGCTGCCTTCCGAGAATCTGCGAGGCCGTGTTCCTCGGCAGTGCCGCGAACAAACGGATAATTCGCCTGGCAAAACTTTTTGTTCGTTCTCTCAAGTCTTTTTCCGCATTCATGCTTCTGCCTTTCTTTTTTTTGTTCGTCCTTTCAGGTCTTTTTCTGCATTCATCCTTCAGCCTTCTGCCTTTCTAAGCAGTGCTTTAAACACACCTTGGATCATCAAATCATCCGACGGCACAAGGTCGGGATACCTGGGATTTTCGGCCTTGAGAAACGGCTTCCCATTTTTCAACACGAAGGTCTTGAGCGTGCTTTTGCGGTCAATGAGGGCGGCCACGACCTGCCCGGAACGCGGCTCCGGCCCGTGTTCCAGCACCACGATGTCGCCGTCGCAGATGTGCCGGCCTATCATGGAATCGCCCGTCACCCGCAACGCAAACGTGTTCCGCGTGGGCGTGAACCCAATGCTCTGAACGTCCACCGAAATGCAACCCTCGGCCTCCTGCTCGCGATTTTGCGCCAGACCGGCCGGAATGGAGCCGAACAACGGGATGTCCATGATCTGGCGGCGGAGCCTGGCCAGCGGGGAAGTGAGGCGCAACGACCGGGCCTTGCCGCGTTCGGACTCGAGGTGTCCTTTCCGTTTGAGCGCCTCCAAATGGCACGCAGCCGCCCGATGGCTGCGAAAGCCGAAACGGCGGGCAATCTCCCGCAAAGTTGGTGTGGGTCTTCCGGCCTGGACTTCGTTTTGGATGAAATCCAGCACGCGTTGCTGGGCGGGCGTCAGCACAGTCATATACTATCCAAATGGATAGTATATGTTGGGCTAAATGTCAACATGGAACCGCATCGGCAGAAGAATACATTTGTTACAATCGGAGGCCATGCCTCGGCACAAACGGCAAAAGGTCATGAAGATACGCACGAACCCCTGCATGATTTCTAATTGCGTGGCTACCAGGCCCGAATCAAACACACGCCGTGGCGCGGCACCGTCACTGCGAATGTATCGGCGAACTGGCCAAGGTCTTTTTGCTGCCATAAGTCGCGCACGCGATGGGAGCCGCTCCAACCGAGGTCGCTCCAGCGCACGTGGACTTCCGAGGGATCCTCGCTGCGGTTAAACAAACCAATGGCTTTCGAGCCGTCGGCCAGGTCGCGCGCCCAGACTTCGGCATCTTCGTTGTGGGTGATTCGCCCGGCGGGACGGCCCAGGGCGTCCTGGTCCACGGCCAGCACTTCGTCATTGCAGAGCAGGTTGAGGGTGAAATTGTCGAGATGGGACATGTCCGCGCCGATGAGCAGCGGGGCACTCAGCAGGCACCAGAGGCTGATGTGGGTATATTGCTCGTTTGGTGTCAGGTGGGTCGGATGCGGCTGGCCCCAACCGACGCTGCCTACGACGAGCATATCCGGGTCATTCCAATGGCCAGGGCCGGCGAATTTTTTGTGGCCGTCCTGGTTGAAACCGATGCCGGACATGCTGCGCCAATTGTCTGTGATGTCGCCGGTGGTGCGCCAACAATTGCCATCGACTTGCGCGCCCCATTCCCAGACGTTGTCCATGCCGTATTGGCAGAGACTGAAGACAATGTCGCGGTCCACTTTTTTGAGGGCGGCGTTCATGACGACGTAGGGTTCCATGAAGCGGGCATGTTCCGGAACGCCCATGTCCTGGGTGCCGCCATAGGAACACCAATCGTATTTCAGGTAGTCAAAACCCCAGGCGGCGTATTGTTCGGCGTCCTGCTGCTCGTGCCGGTAACTGCCTTCGAAGCCGGCGCAGGTTTTGGGGCCGGGGGAGGAGTAGATGCCGATCTTGAGGCCGAGAGAATGTACGTAGTCGGCCAGGGCTTTCATGTCCGGGAATTTATGGTTGCCGCGCACCATGCCGCCAGGGTCGCGCCCACCCTGCCAGCAATCGTCAATATTAATATAGGTCCAGCCGTGGTCGATCAGGCCGCTCTTGACCATGGCGGCGGCGGCGAAGCGGATTTTCGCGTCATCGACTTCGCCGGCGAAACAGTTCCAACTGTTCCAACCGAGAGGGGGGGTGAGCGCGATGGTATTGCCGACCTTGATGTCGAGGGCGCCATTGGTCTGGCCGGCGCCGTTGCCGGCCTGGATGGTTATCTTGTAGACATCCATTTTTGACGGGGCGGTTCCGGAGAGGTTGGCGTGTTCGGCGTCAAAGGCAATGCCGGAGGGAAGGTCGCTGACGGAGACTGTGAGTGGGCGGTCTCCAGTGATCGGGATGTGGTAGAAAAACGGGTGCCCGGGGCGAACGCCGACGATGGTGGGGCCGTTGATGCGCGGGGCATGGCCCGGAGGCGGGGTCAGAACGACCGCCTCTTCGTGAGGCGGTTCGAGTGATCCCGGGGTGGCGCCGGAGTATTCGAAGCGAGCGTCAACCCAATCGGCGTGGTCGAAGTCAATGCCATCGGCGACGGGGCGCACTTGCAGGAAGAGGCGTTTGCAACCGGTCAGGGGAACATCGACGGTTTTGGCCGTGTCGCTGACATGCATGACGCCGCTTTGCCAGAGGGGCTTGCCGTCGGCGCGGACGATGAATTCGACGGCCGCTTCGGGCCTGCCGTTGATCTCGCCGTCGATGCCGACACTGGCCTGAAAACGAGTGGCGCCGTTGACGGCAATGCCGAGGCTGCTGAAGGCGTGGGTGCCGAGGCCGTGTTCGAATTGGGCGCCGGCAATGGTCAGAGGGTGTTCCTCGACGGATTTGTTTCGTTGGGGCGAGCCCCAATCTTGCTCCGTGCGAGAGATGTCAAGTTCATCCAGACGGATCGTTTCAGCAATGAGGGGTACGGGAGCGGCGACAACGCAGGCCACCAAAGCAAGAGCTAATCGTTTCATCTGAGATTTCTTGCCCACGAGCAGCGTGGGCCTTTTTCGTGATTTTCCTCCTTCTCCACAGTTTCGCAACTCCATTTTCCAGTCTGCCCTGCGGCGCCGGTGGTGGTGCTGAACTGGGAAATAATCCCCCCGGCCTCGACGAACAGATTGTCCCCCTTTGCCTTGGACGGTGCCAGGGCCATTACTAAAAGTGTGAATGCAGTTAATATGGTTTTCATGCTCTCTTCAACGCAGACAAAGGCAGGCAATGCTCAAATTATTTGCCTTCCCGCAACTAATCCGACGTAAGAACACAAAGGATGTCGTCAATCCATATTCTTGGAGTCAGCTTAAAACACCGTGTGTGGCTGAACGGCCACGTCCAGTTCCCGACATCGAAAAAATCAACGTCGTATGAAAAATTATCAATTAACACTTTTGCGTCCGGCTCGATAGAGTAACAGGAATGAAAGCATTGGCATTTGCATTGGAACTTTTAGTCCGCCTAATCTCAGCGATTGTGCTCCTGTGCGTCACGGGATTTTGCGTATTTGGTTTTTTGGATTCCTTCGAAGGCGGCTGGTTCAGCCGCTGGCATTGCATCTACGGCCTCTGCGGCATTGGATCGATGGCCGGCGCAATGCACTTCTTGTTGCGTCAGACACTGGCGCGAACCATGGCATCATTGGCACTGTTCGTCGGCAGCATGATTTCCATTCTGTGGTTAACGAAGCCCTACTGCATGCACATACACTTTCCATGGCAGGTTGTGGGGGGCGCAGCGCTTGGTGGCGGTTTGCTGACTGGCGCAGTCGCCTTTTTACGTCGCAAAAGTGATGGCAGCAAGTCGCTGGGTGCATTGGCCCTGTTTGCCGTCGCCACATTTTGCCTTCTAGGCTTTATGGAGACCTACCTTAGGTCTCCATGGCCGTGGCAGGCGGGTTACGGGGCGCTTGTTTGCGGCTGCCTAACCGGGGCAGTGGCGTTGTTGCGCCCAAGAGTACACACCAATAAAACATCAATTAACAAGTCGTAGCCTTGGCTTAATGGGGTATTGCCGGTGACGGTGGTGAACAGAGCATCAAGGCAGGACATGCCCTGGAATGCTGCAAACCGGTTTCTCGCCAACCGTGCCAATCGTGTAAACGCCTCCGTCAGGACAGGACGGCATTTCTCCAGTCGCTCCATGGCCAAGGTAGGGCTGCAAATCGTTCATCGTTGGGATGTCGTTGGCTGTTTTCCTCTGCTCCAGCGCCCATTGTTGTTTGGCGGCGTCAAAGAGCCGGAGATTGTTGATGCACGCATTCATGTGTTGCGTTTTCTCACTCTCGGCTTGCAGCCCCGCCGCCTGGCCCCTTCTTGCCTCCGTCTCGGACGCCCTTGCCTCTGCCTCGGATGCGGCGCGTTGGTTGAGCGTTTGAATTTCCTGCCGCGCCCTGACCAGTTCGTTGGTCAGTTGCCGCAATTGCTGCGCTTCAGCGCGCAATCGCGCCAATTCGCGCACTCGCGACTCCCGGGTCGACGCGCCGCCGCCGGCATTGTCCGTCTCTTGCGTAGCGTGCGCCAGTTGCTCCTGCAACGGTGCGATCTGCGCCACCTGTTGCTGCAACGCCTCATTCTCATGGCGCAATGCCTGGATCGTTTGGTGTTGCACCACCGCAAGCACTGCCAGCGCGGCGACAGCAATGCCGCTTGCGATTGCAAACCTGTTCATGCTCACGATCTTTAGGATGGTTAACAGGTGGTTTAAAAGCAACTCATTTTTGTAGGAACAAAATCATGGAAAGAGGACACGTAAAGGGGTTAAGCGCGAGGTTCCCCTCGACGAAATAAGGGACACTATTTAGTCTGCAAACGGTCCCGAATCGACTATTCTATCCAGCGACGATGTCGGACGGGATGAGTCTCAAATCAAGGTTGTTTCGCCGTGCTTTTATCGGCCTGCTCTCCATGCCGGCGGTGTTGTTTATTTCTGCCGGCTCGCTGAAATTCTGGCAGGCTTGGGCCTTCGTGGCCCTGCAACTCACGCTTGGTGTCGGTTCTGGAATCTACTTTTACAAACTGGATCCCAAATTGCTCGAGCGCAGGCTGCTGACCAGGGAGAAAGTCGGCGAACAGAAAATCATCATGATATCCCCCTTCTGGTCCTGCGCCTGCTGAACGAGGAAAAAGTCCTTGACCGGGAGTTGCCCGGCTATGCCGAATACTGCCTGCGCACGCGCTTCCGCCTGATCCCGTTCGTCTGGTAAAGGTCATAAAGGCGTCAAGCCCGCATAATCAGCTTAAGCCCGCAACAATTCCCCCAACGTGCTCTTTAATTGCGGCGGCAGGTAGGGCTTGCCCAGAAACCGGTCCACTTTGGCCGGATGCCCGGAAATGAACGACCCGTCAATGGTGCCGCTTAACAGCACCGTCTTGAGCGAAGGGTTGATTTTGTGCGACGACTCGATGAGCTGTAATCCGTTCATTTCCCCCATCTCATAGTCCGTCACCAACGCCACCGGCTTGGGGTCCGCCTCTTCCATGGCCTGCAACGCGGCCTTGGGATCGGTGAAAATCCGGACTTCATAGCCCTCCCCCTTCAACACCGTGCCGGCGAATTCCACCAGCAGCGCGTTGTCGTCAACCACAAATATCAGCCCCGACGGCGCCGCGGTTTTGCGGGTGCTTTTGGTGTGGCTCATAATGATGCTCGGATGGCGGCATTCTATGTTTTTCCGGCGGCTCCAGGCAAGTTGAAATTCTGTTTGCGAACAGGAGGTTGCTGGGTCATAGTGGGTTTCGGGACGATTTTAACTGTGCCGTCCCGCACCAATGCGCCTATGAAAAGACAAAATCCTGACGAGCCAAGCCCAGCCGGACGCAAATCCACCAAGCTACGCACCGCTGCTTCCAAAAAACCGCTGGCTGCGGCGCCGGCGCCCGCCGCCAAAGCGAAGCGCCCCGCGAAAACCGGCCGGCTGAGGATCCCCTCCATTTTGCTCGAAGGCGACGCTCCGGCGGCCCCGGCGGCCGGCGGCCCCGGCCAGCGCTATGCCCTTGGCCCCACGCCGCCCGGCCAGCATGTTCCGCCAGCGGAGAGCGAGTTGCCGGACGCCTACGGCACCCAGCAATTATTTTTGACGGCGCGCGACCCGCACTGGCTTTATGCCCATTGGGATTTGAGTCAGGCTCAACTCAAGAAATACAACGGCCTGTCTTCTGACGGTCACCTGGTCCTTCGCGTGTATCGCGGCACGCTGGAAGCCACGCCCCTGGCCGAAATCCACGTCCATCCGGAGTCGCGCAACTGGTTCGTTCCCGTGCCGGACGCGGGCGCAAAATATTTGAGCGCCCTGGGTTATTACGATTCCGCCCGGCGCTGGGTTGGGCTGGCCTGTTCGGGGGCAACCCTGACCCCGCCTGACAGCTTGTCCGAAGAGACGACGCTGCGCTTCGCCACCATTCCGCACGACGTTCCACTGGCCCAATTGGTTTCGATTGTCAAAAGCGCCCTGCAAGAGCATCTGCCGTTGGTCGAGGCCCTGCAACAATTGCGCGCCCAAGGCTACAAAGGACTCCCCGCGGCTGGAGAGATCAGTCGCAAATGGACTCCCGCACAGGAGAGGGCCCTGGCCGAAGTCGTCTCGATGGACCAAGTGCGCCGCATTTGGGTTGGGTCGCTTGAAATCACGGAATTGGTCCGCCGCCAGTTGCAAATGGGGATTTCTTCCGCCCTCTTGGCCCCGACCTCGCCCTTCGGGCCGCTGGGCAGCATTTCCAGCGCTTTCGGCGGCGTTCCCAAGCAACGCGGCTTCTGGTTCAACGTCAATGCGGAGTTGATTATTTACGGGGCGACCGAACCCGATGCCAAAGTCACCATCGGCGACCGGCAGATCAAACTCCGGCCCGACGGCACTTTCAGTTTCCGTTTTGCGCTGCCGGACGGCGAATATTCCCTGCCCGCAGCGGCCCGTTCCGCCGACGGCGAGGAAACGCGCCAGGCCCATCTCAAGTTCAAGCGGAGCACGGCTTATCGCGGGGAAGTGGGGGCGCATCCCCAGGACAAACGGTTGCAACCGCCGGTGGTCGCCGCGGTGGCATGACTTGATGGCAGGCTTCGGCCTGCTTTTTTTTTGCTCTCATGCAAGGTCATCTAGTCCTTCTCCTTCACGCGCATCTGCCGTTTGTGCGGCACCCGGAACACGAGAAGTTCCTCGAGGAAAACTGGCTCTTCGAGGCCATCACCGAAACCTACATCCCGCTCATCCAGATGCTGGAAGGCTGGCAGGACGACGGCATGGCCGCGCGCCTGACCCTTTCGATTTCTCCGCCGCTCTGCGCCATGCTGCTGGATCCGCTCCTTCAGGAACGGTATGTCCGGCATCTCGACGGCCTGATCGCCCTGGCCGAAAATGAAATCCACCGCACCCATTGGGAGCCGTCCACGCGCGAACTGGCCTGGATGTACCACCACCGCTTCACGGGCCTGCGCCAAACCTGGTTTGACTACGGCCGCAATCTCGTCGGCGCCTTCCGCAAATTTCAGGACGACGGCCTGCTCGAAATCGCCACTTCCGCCGCCACCCATGCGCTGCTGCCTCTGCTGGTCGATGACCCGCCTTGCTTGCGCGCTCAAATCTTTGTGGCCCGCGACCACTACCGGGAATGCTTCGGCCGCGATCCGCGCGGCATCTGGCTTCCGGAGTGCGCTTTCGCCGAAGGCATCGAGGAATTCCTGCAACAGGCCAACCTCCGCTGGTTCGTCACCGACACCCACGGCATCCTGCACGCGCACCCCCGTCCGCGTTACGGCGTCTATGCCCCTGTCTTCACACCAAATGGCGTCGCCGCCTTCGGGCGCGACTTCGAGTCCGCCCGTCAGGTCTGGAGCAAACAGCAGGGCTACCCCGGCGACCACCGTTACCGCGATTTCTACCGCGACATCGGGTTCGATCTCGATTATGATTACGTCAAGAATTATTGTCCCGCTCCCGGCCTGCGCGGTTTCACCGGCATCAAATACTATCGCATCACCGGCGGGGATGGCGACAAGCAGCCCTACAACCGTGCCGATGCGTTGCGCGCCGCCGATGAGCACGCATCCCATTTCCTCAAGTCCCGCATGGACCAGATCAGCAAGCTGGGGATGATCCTCGACCGCCCGCCCCTGGTCCTTTCGCCTTATGACGCGGAACTGTTCGGACACTGGTGGTATGAAGGCCCGGAATTCCTGAATTACTTCGTGCGCAAAGCTTTTTACGACCAGACAATCTTCACCTTGCTGACGCCGGACGACTATTTGCGCCGTTATCCCACCCTGCAAGTTGCCACCCCTTCCGCCTCAAGCTGGGGCGAGGAGGGGTATTGGCGGGTCTGGCTAAACGAATCCAACCAATGGATTTATCCCCATCTACGCATTGCCCAAGAGCGCATGACCGAACTGGCCGACCGGTTCGCCAAGCCCGGGGCCTTGCAGGAACGCGCCTTGCAACAAGCCGGGCGCGAACTGCTCCTGGCTCAATCCAGCGACTGGCCGTTCATCCTCCGCACCGGCACCAGTCCTGACTACGCCAGCAAGCGCGTCAAAGACCATCTGCACCGTTTTCTCACGCTATATCAACAATTGACCGCCAAGAAAATCGACGACCCCTGGCTCCGCCAAATCGAGCAAATGGACAACATCTTCCCCAAGCTCGATTACCGCCTTTGGAAATCCATCGGCAAGAAGCCTGATAACGCCGGCTGACGAACATGCTTTTGGTAGATGGCATGGGTATTGGCAGGTGAGCGCACAAGCGTTACACCGAGGTTCTATGAAAAAACAATCCTCTGTTGCCAATACCCAAGAAACATCCTCCACTAAAACGGCTCTCAAAGCCAAGCTCATTAAATTGGGCATCGATGTGCATGCCGACAGTTATCGAGTCGTGCGGCAGATCGACAACGCTACGCCGCAACCGGCGCAGAAGTTCACCCCGGCGGGTTTCCTGCTCTGGGTGGCCAAACAACGGGCCCTGGCCGAGCAGGTTCACAGTTGTTACGAGGCGGGCCCCTTCGGCTACCGCTTGCATCGCCAACTCTTGGAGCTGGGCGTGCGCAACGTGGTGGTGCGGCCGCAAAACTGGGACGAACTGGGCCGCAAGGTCAAAACGGACAAGACTGACGCGCTGGCCCTGACCCAGCGCCTGGATCGTTACGTCCAGGGCAACCGCCACGCCTTGGCCGTCATCACCGTGCCCACCCCGGAGCAGGAACAGGCCCGGGGCTTGAGCCGGCATCGTCAACAACTGCAAAAAGACCGCCAGACGCACGAAGCCCAGGGCCGCAGCTTTCTGCTCTATCACGGGCGGCGCGTGACGGGCCAGTGGTGGCAGTCCGGGGCGTGGGCGGTTTTGCAAAAACAGCTGGCCTCCTGGCAGACCCGGATTCTGGAAAGTCTGCGCGCGCTCATTCTACTGGCCGACCAGCAGTTGGCCCAGGCCGAGAGTCAGGTCGTGGGCCAAGCCACCTCCCCGGCCAAAGGCTTCGGCGCCCTGACCAGTCAACTCTTGCGTTGCGAGGTGCTGGACTGGCACCGGTTCCAGAACCGGCGGCAAGTGGCCAGCCTGACCGGCATGTGCCCGTCGGTCCATGCCAGCGGCGGCCATTGCCTGCAAGGCTCCATCACCAAACACGGCAATCCGCGCATCCGACGCCTGCTGGTGGAACTGGCCTGGCGGGTCATCCGCTATCAACCCAACTACCCGCCCGTCCAAAAATGGCGGAAGCAACTGGCCAACAAGAGCGCCGGCGGCGGGCGCAAAAAAGCGGCGGTGGCGATCGGACGACGTCTGGCCATTGATCTGTGGCGGATCGAAACCGGGCGCAGCACGGCCGCCCAACTGCAACTCATCTGACCCTGCCCCCCAGCCCCGGAAAACACCCGGAAGAAGCCTTTAATAAAAGAACCCTTATGAAAGAGATTTTTGGAACGGCGCGCGCCCGGCTCGCCCTTGGGTCAGTTGATCTGAACCCGCTCGGTAGATGGGGTGCGCTCGTTCCTCTTCTCAGACGAACACGTCATCAGGCACTGTTTTCGACATGTGCGGATAGCAGGTCGGCCAGCGGAAGCCCCGCTCCAGCCTTGAAGAGGAAACGCTCCGAAACGAACCATCACCCCTAACCCAAAAAAATTATGAACTAAAACACCG
>JBKQUS010000022.1:0-7672 GCA_052325505.1 Limisphaerales bacterium | reverse complement strand
TGGAATCGACGACGAGATTGGCGGAGACGTTGACGCTGTTGAGGACGTTGCCAACGTTGTGCAGGACGCCGGTGGCCACTTCCGCCATGCCCGCCTGGCGTGAGGCTACCATCAGTTGTTGGTGCGTATTCTCCATCTTCAATTCCAACCGCTTACGCTCCGTGATGTCGCGGAACATCCAGATTCTGCCGTAATACTGTCCGTCTTTGCCTATCACCGATGAGGAGTAACGGTCCAGCACCGTGCCATTCTTGAGATCGATCTCACGGCGGTCCGTTTCGTTTGGGTGTTCATAAAGATGGTTGACTTCCGCAAGAAACTTTTCCGGATCCCTGGCCATGTTCATGACGTAGCGGGCCTGTTCGGCGTCGTCATTTCCTTCAACGAGATGTTTGGGGATCTGCCATAGATCGATCGTCTGCTGATTTTGCAGGATTTTCCTCCGCTCGCTGTTGACGACCAGGATGCCATCGAGAGAAGACTCGACCAATGCTTCGAAGAAAGCGGTCTTCCAAAGGAGTTCCGTGTTCGCAGCCGCCAGTTCGCCGGTGCGTTCGCGGACTTTCAGTTCCAGCAGATCGTTGGCTTCCTTGAGGCGGCGCTGTTTGCTCTCGGCCCGGTAGAGCATCCAGCGATAAATCAAGCCCAGACCCGTCAACCCCAAGAGGACGCACAGGACCAAAAACCATGCGGTTTGATAAAAGGCCAGCGGCAATTCCACGGAAAAGTTGTCTCCGGCGGTGTTCCAGACCCCATCGGCATTGCATCCTTCCACGCGGAAGGAATACTTGCCGGGTTTCAAGTTGTTGTAGAGCACTGAGCGGTGCCCTTCGGCATCAACCCAGTTGCTGTCGAAGCCTTCCAACTGATAGCGCAGCCTGGCTTTCTGCGGCGCAATATAACTCAAGACCGCGAATTGGAACTCCAACTGCCCTCCGCCCACGGGGAGGGCAATGGTTTCCCGGTTCTGCACTTCAACGCCGTTGATGCGGATTTGTTGGATATACACCGGAGGAACGACGGTGTTGCGAAAGAAGTGCTCCGGGTCAATCATGGCCAGGCCCTGGGGATTGGGGAACCAGATGCGGCCGTCCGCCGTCTTGGCGGCCACCGGCTCCCGTTTGGCATGGCCGGAAAATTTCATCGACTCCAACCCGTCGAACATCTGGCAGACGATGCGGTTCGTTTTGCCATCAGCGAGGTCATTCAAGCTCTGGCGGCTGGCCCGCATGATGCCGGCGATGGAATCCATCCAGAAACTCCCCTGGTTGTCGGGGACAATCTCGAAGATATTATCATCGCCCAAGCCCTGCTTGGAGGTGATGTTCGCAAGCTGATCGTTCTTGATGCGCGCGATGCCGCTATCCAATCCGGCCCAAATCGCGCCATCCACGTCTTCGAAAATGAACGAGATACCCTTGTCGGCCAGGCCCTCCGCGGTGGACCACTGCCGCACAATTCCATTTTTAATACGAAATATGCCGTTGTTGCTGGCCACCCAGATGGCGCCATCGCGACCCACACACATGTTGAAGATCCAGTAGTAAGTCGGCTCCGTGCCGCCCGCATAAGCGAACGGGATCATCCTGCCGTTCTGGATGCGGCAGAGATTGTTTCCCACGGCAACGATCAAGCCCTGGGCGTCCTCCACCATCGCGGTGGGCCAAAGTTGGTTGGTGTAAGTCTTTATAATGTTTCCGCCGGAAACCACCACCAATCGCTTCTGGTCATCTGTCATGTAAAGATCGCCGTTACGGGCCTCGAATACCCGCTTGAACCAAGTCTGGCGCAGCGTTGCATTATTGGCGAAATCGGTGACCCTCTGGCCGTCAAAACAGGCCATGCCCTTTTCAGTTGTAACCCAAAGCCCTCCCTTTCGCGCGGTGGAAACGGAGACGACGGAGCTGGACGGGAATCCTTCGCGGTCCGAGTAAATGGGAAATTTCACGTCCGTGATCTGGCTCAATCCATTCTGTGTGCCAACCCAGAGGCTGCCTTCGGTGTCCTCATAAAGGCTCGTGATGGCGTCGCTCACCAAACCATCCGTTTTCCGCAGCCACGTGTACTGGCCGTTCTCGTAGCGTGCCAGACCGGATCCGAGGGTTCCGACCCATACGACGCCATGACTATCCACCAGAATGGAATGGACTTCGTTGTATAAGCTGGGGATTTGGATGGGTTGGAATTTTGAATCGTAGCAATGCACGTTGTTCCCGGTGCCAACCCAAATCCGGCCGTCTGTTCCCTCCACCACCGAGAAAATATTGTCCTTCTCCAGTGACTCATCCGGGAAGGTTGCCAGCCTGCCGTTCTGCCAGTACAACAAACCCCGCTCCGCAGTTCCCATCCAGACGCGGCCGCCGGCGCCTTCCCAGAAGCACAAAACAACGTTTTGATAGTTCGTGTCAAAAAAGGTTTCCTGCGGCTTTCCCTTGACCCATCGGCCCAATCCTTGATCCGATCCCGTCCAGACGGCGCCATCCGACGTTTCCAAAACCGGGTTGGAATTGGCGCTTGTCCCCGCCCATCTTGTGTCATCTATCGGGGAGAATTTTCGACTGTCAAAGAAGCCAAAATTCCCGCGGCTGATGCACAACCACAGGCCGCCGCCCCTGGCCCTGTTCAAACTCCTGATTTCCTGGCTCTGGCCCTCGGGCAGCGCCATGGTGTGCAGCTTGAAGTCCACTCCGTCGAAGCGGACCATGCCTTTCTGGGTGCCGAGCCAGATGTAACCGTCCTTGGTCTGGGTGACACCGGTGATGAGGTCGGCCGGCAACCCGTTCTGACGGGTCCAGTTCTGGCAATTACACTGATAGACAGATCTTGCGGGATCCAGGGCAAACATGGATCCAGCCGAGAGGAGTACGGCACAGATGAGCGCGGTTCTCCCCAACCACGGTTTCAACCAGTTCATTCCACTATTTAATTTGTACACCTGCTGCTGACTCAATATCGTCAGAAAAGCGTTTTGCCTTAAGGCATTTGACAACCCCGCCTTTGCCCTCTATAAGGTGGATGGCCGATTAACTGAAACCGCTAATTCAAACAGACTAAATCTATGCCTATCAAAGTTGGTTCAAAAGCGCCGGATTTCACCCTCAAATCCAAAAACGCCGCCGGCTTGGCGGACGTCAAGTTGAGCGATAATTTCGGCAAGAAAAACACCGTATTGCTCTTCTTCCCCGCCGCTTTCACCGGCGTTTGCACGAAGGAAATGTGCGAGATCTCCGCCGGCATGGGCGAATACTCCACCCTCAACGCCGCCGTCATCGGGCTGAGCGTGGACACCCCATTCGCCCAGGAAGCTTGGGCCAAACAGGAGAAAATCAACATCACCTTGGCCAGTGATTTGGACAAAAAAGTCATCAATGACTACGATGTTGTCTTCCCCAATCTGGCCGGCATCGGCGCCACTGCGGCCCGCGCCGCCTTCGTCATCGACAAACAGGGCGTCGTGCAATACGCCGAACAGACCCCTTCTCCAAAAGATTTGCCGAACTTCGCCGCCGTGAAGAAGGCCCTGGCCAAGCTCGGCTGAAGCTGCGTCGCTCACCAGCCTTCACCGCCCTGTGTGGCAGGTATCCATTTCCACCACGGCCCAGGCTGAAGAGGCCGTTGCGTGTCTGTTGGAGCGGCATTTCCAACAGCCGGCTTCCACATATTGTGACGAGGCGACAGGCGCAAGGATCGTTTCCATATATCCGCAACGTCTGGCTCCAGTCCAAACCGTCCGCGCCCGTCTGCGCGATGCTTTGGGCCGGCTCAAGGACTGCGGGCTGGATCTTGGCGGGGGCAGAATCACCATCAAACCGTTGCCGCGCCAGAATTGGGCCGAATCCTGGAAACGGCATTTCAAACCGGTCGAAGTCGGCCCCTTCCTCCTCATCAAGCCCGCTTGGAGCCGTCGCCGCGCGCGCCAGGGGCAACGGGTGGTCATTTTGGACCCTGGACTGAGCTTCGGCACCGGCCACCACCACACCACCTTCTTTTGCCTGCAACAACTCGCCCGCTGCCGCCGGCCCGGCCAAAACCAGTCTTTCTTGGACATCGGAACCGGATCGGGCATCCTGGCCATCGCCGCCGCCAAACTGGGCTATTCCTCCATCGAAGCGTTCGACAACGACCCGGCTGCGGTCCGCGTCAGCCGACAAAACGCCAAAAAGAACCAAGTCCAGAACCGTGTTTGGCCACGTCGGCAAGATTTGACCACCCTCAAAAGCGGCCACCTCAGAAGCCCTCGACGGTACGACGTTATTTGCGCCAATTTGGCCTGCAATTTGCTCACTTCTGAAGCATCGAAAATATGCGGCAAATTGAATCCGGGCGGAAAGCTGATTGTCGCCGGCATACTGCGGCGGGAGTTCGCTGAAGTCGTAAAAAAGTTGCGCAGATTTAATTTGACATTGCAGCATTCGATGAACGATAGGTACTGGAAGTCAGGGCAGTTCGTCTAATAGTGTGCATGACCGGGACGGCGCTGGGAGAACGCCGCCGTTTTGAAGGCCATGCGAGTGACGGCGCAGCCGGCCGTCGAGGGCAGTTGCGCCGCGAAGGAATGAAAGAATAGAGTATGACTAAAACGTGGCTCTTGATTCAAGACACAGTCCAGAACGCCAAACATCCCTTCCGTCAGACGGAAAACAGACCTGCCAAAGCAAAGAAAAATCGATACGAACGACGCAAAATCCGCGAACTCCTGCGCCTGGGCGACTGGGGCGGCGAGTTGGAAGCATAGTCAGATCCGCCAATAAAGTCAGCGCGCCGCCAGCGAGCGTGCTGCTGTCTCCCTGAGAGCTTCTCGGAGACGGTGTAATTTGGGAAAGCGTTTCCCGCCTCCTGATTTCGTCCATTTTTGGGCGCATTTCACTTTCTTGCGAGAACATTGATCAAGTGGGATTTTCGTCCCCGCGCCCCGCGAGAGCGGGGAGGGGGAAAGGGAGAGGGGATTGAGATTTGATTACATGGTCATAAGCATTTCGTCATTCGTCATTTCCCGCAATACCCGTTTGCTCTAAACCATTCGATGGCCTCCGCGAAGGCCTGGCGCGGCGGCGTTTGCGGAAGGCCCAACTCCCTGATGGCCTTGGCCGGGTTAAAAAACATCTTGTACTTCGCCATGAGCACCCCGGCCAGGGGGGCTTTTGGTGCTTTGCCGGAAATCGCCGCGGTCGTTTCATTGACATACGCCGCCATCAGTGCCACAAAATGAGGCACTCGCAGCTTCGGCGCGGGCACGCCGCTCAACTCCTCCAGCACGGCCAGCGTCTCGCCCATCGTCCAATTCCCCCCGGCATTGCCCAAAATATACCGCTCCCCGACCCGCCCTTTCTCCGCCGCCAGAACCTCCCCCGCCGCCACGTCCCGCACATGCACCCAGTTCAGACCTGTATCCAGATAAGCCGGCATCCGCCGGTTCAAAAAATCCACTATCACCTGCCCGGTCGGCGTCGGCTTCACATCCCGCGGCCCGATGGGCGCGCTCGGATTCACAATCACCACCGGCAACCCTTTGCCGGCCAGCTCGCGGGCCACTACTTCCGCCTGCCATTTCGACCGCTTATAATGATTGCTCATCTGTGACCCGCTGACTTGCGACGCCTCGTCCGTCGGCGCGATCTTTCCGCCGCAACAACTTGGCAGCGCAATGCACCCCACCGTGCTCGTATAAACAATGCGCTGGCAACCTGCCGCCCCTGCCGCTTCCAGCACATGTCGCGTCCCCTCGACATTAGCGACGTACATCGGCTTGTAATCGCGCAACCAGAGATGATAACTGGCCGCCACATGAAAACACCATTCGCACCCCTGCATCGCCTTCTCCAGCCAGCCGCGATCCGAAATGTCCCCTTGAATCTGCTCGCAAGAAACACCGGCAAGCCCGCGCAAATCTCCCCGTGGACGCACCAGCGCCCTGACCCGATGCCCGCGCCCAACCAACTCATGCACCAGATTGCCGCCAATAAACCCCGAAGCCCCTGTAACAAAACAATTCATCGAACCAGATTAAATTGCCCATTGTCCATTATCCATTGTCAATTTTCTTTGAAATCTCCAATCAATTCCGGTGGGGTGAGACTCCGTCGAACCCTTGATGTTTCTTCAAGATCCCCTCGCCCCGCGCCAGCGGGGAGAGAGCCAGGGAGAGGGGTTCCTTCCTTCGATATAGGTAGGGCGCGCAATCCGTTGCGCGCCGCTCCTGTATGGACCGTTTTGCCCATTGTCAATTCAGCTCAAGTTTGCCTCGTTACAAGGTAGGGTTTTCACACCATCAAGTGACTGGCTTTACTGGCGATGGTTACAGCATGAAGTCCTCTCGAAGACAGGCGAATTTGACGAAGGCAGCCCGTTTCGTCATTCGCAGTCTCGGTCACGATCAGTTTCACATGGTGGGAACCATTTCAAATGCCGTTCGCCGTTACCGGGTAAAGCGGCACGATCTCTGGATGCGCATTCAATCGACCGGCCCGTGAAGCCGTACCGGCCACATTCAAGATGCCGCGGAATCTTCATTTGCTTATCCGATTCTTGAGTGTTCTGTAATTCACCCTCAGAGCGTGGGCTGCTGGGCTCACTCCTTGGAATCGCGCCATTTGCGCCAATTCATTCCACAACACAACCTCCTGACGACTCGATAAGAACCCGGCTGATTTCACGAGACAGATCGCGGTCGCAGTGGTGTTTGGAGACAAAGCCATCAACGCCTTGGGCCAAACTGGTGTCTCTCTCCTCGTCGGAGTCGTCACTTCCGATGATGATGACTTGAGTTTCCGGAAGAAATTCGTGGATAAATTGGGCGGCTTCGCAGCCGTCGATTCCCGGCAGATAGAACTCCAGAAGCGCCAAGTCCGGATGCAGCTTCCCCACCAGGCAGAGGGCCGCGAGGCCATTGGCAGCTTCTCCGACAAGCTCCACCTCCGGCAATCCAACCAAGACATGTCGGAGGGAGTTGAGGAAATTGGCGCCAGAAGCCGCGACTAGAGTGCGAAACGGCTTCCCGTTTTCCCCGGCCCATGGCGCATGCCGCATCATGCTCTCTGGCGTGTCGATTCCTCCGTTCTGCACTGGAACATTACCCACCGTTGCGGCCGCGCATGGCGCGGCGGCGTTTTGGCGTGGTGTTATTCCGCTTTGGGTTTCAAATATGGGATTTGCAAAAAATCCGACTGAATGTTTTTCGCTATTCATTAATGCCCCAGTGAAGGAAAGTCTCGGCTTGGCTTTCGCTGGCGGGGAAAGATTCCCAGCCCGTCGCAGGCTCCTTGAGGAAGGCTCCATGGGAATCAGGTTTCGGCTCCGTTAAAAGCTGGGTTGTATGCTTGGAGTGGGCACGCGGCTGGGGGGCGGCAAGGGCGGCTGGTGGGATATTGATTGATTTCATGATGTTCTTTCATGTTTGGACTGATGGAAAATTCATTCGCCTGGGGACTCATGTGGACAAAAGTACCTTAAATGGGCGAAGCCTGGCAATGGGAGAAGAGTCCCTTCGCTTGTAGTCTGTGGCCTACAACGCAGGCTCGGAAGGTCAATCCGGGGCAGACTGAGGCATTGAGCCTCCCCCGATTTGATGGACACTCCGATAAAACAGTTGGAAAGTAACTGATGAGTAGTAAACACGGAAATCGATACAGCAAAGAGTTCAAAGAAGAAGCGGTGCGCCTGCTGGCCACCAGCG
>JBKQUS010000021.1:0-21654 GCA_052325505.1 Limisphaerales bacterium | reverse complement strand
TGCCGCAGCGTGGTGCAGTTGCAGCATGGCATGCACCGCGCCCGGCGCGAGTCTCTGGAATGCGTGCGCCTGTCGGAGGAACGGGAAAAAGCGGAGAAGGAAGAGATGAAGCAGCGATTGGTGCAGCCCTTTAAGGACATGCTGCTGGTGCCATCATTGGCCCCCGCCTACGGTGGCGGCAAGCTGGGCAGAAAAATTGCCGCTTATGTCCTGGCTGTCCAGGGAGGCAATCTGGACGCGAAATTGGACATCTTGCCCAGCGACACACGTGAGGAAGACCCTCCCGGAAAGCCGAAGCCAGTCAAAGCGGTTAAAAAGGCCAAAAAAACCACGCCAGCCAATTCTAAGTCATTGGCGCATAAGAAGATGAAGCCTGCCCACCAGCCACAGTCCAGCCAGCCTCACTCTGACGAACTCAAAGCGAATCAAAGTGATTTTGCGCAGTCAAGCCCCGCCGTCCACCCCCTTCATGAAGTCCATGCAGTCCACACTTCCATTCCCATTAGTCCCATTCTTCCCATTCCTCCGGAGCCAGAGAAATGACCACCCCCACAAAAATGACTCGTCAACGGCAGGGAACCTGCTACTTTCAGGGTCCATTATGTGTTTGGCCGCGTTGCCTGATTTAAGCGGAATGTCGTACATCTCGTACAGCTACTTTGATCTCATCGTCATTGTTTGGCTGCTCATCGGAATTTTGCTCGGACGCAGGCATGGCATGACCCAGGAGCTTCTGCCCACCCTGCAATGGCTGGGCATCGTCATCCTGGCTGGGCTGTTTTATGCTCCCTTTGCCAGCGTCATCCAGCAAAACACCAGCGGCGCTTTCAGCCGTCTCTGGGCCAACGTTACCGCCTACGTTTTGATCGGCTTCGCCATCAACATCTTCTTCATCTGGCTCAAAAATTCGATTGGCGAAAAGTTAACTGGCAGCGACTTGTTTGGGCGCAGCGAGTATTATCTGGGCATGCTCGCCGGGTTGGTGCGCTTCTCCTGCATAGTGGTCGCTTTGTGCGCTCTCATGCATTCCCGCGTTTACACCGCGGCCGAATTGGCGGCGACCGAGAAGTCGCAAAAGAAGAACTTTGAGGACATTCGCTTTCCCACCTACGGTTCCTTCCAGCACACCGTCCTCACCGAATCCTATACCGGCCGCTTGATCCAGGACCATTTGCCCCTGATTCTGATTGCTTCAGTGCAGCCCAGGCACAGCGAAACCATCGCCCAAAAGAGCCAGGAAACGATTAATGCCATCCTTGGCGCCCCCAAGAAATAAGCGCAGCCAGCTATGGGCGGAATCTTCTCTCCCGCAACGCTCGAACAAGTCCGGGCCGCAAGCGACATTGTCGATGTCATCGGCGCCTGCGTCCCGCTCAAACGCGCCGGGGCCAACTTTGTCGCCCTTTGCCCCTTTCACAAAGAGAAGACCCCCAGCTTCAATGTCAACCCCCACAAGCAGATCTTTCACTGTTTCGGATGCCACAAGGGCGGCGACGTCTTCACCTTCGTCAAGGAATACGAAAATATTGATTTCCCCGACGCCGTCCGCCGTCTGGCCGAGCGCGCGCACATTCCGCTGGAAATCGACAGTCAGGGTGGCCGTCCAGAAACAAGACACCTCAAGGATCAACTGCTCCAAATTCATGAACAGATCACGCAACGCTGGCAAACCGCCCTGGCCTCCGACCCGGCCGGCCAGGTGGCGCGCGATTATCTGGCTAGGCGCGGCGTCAGCCAGGAAGCCGTCCAACTCTTCCGTCTCGGCTTCGCCCCCGATGCCTGGGACGACACCGTCAATTGGGCCAAAAGCAAACATTTTGAACCGGCCCTGATGGAGCAGGCTGGCTTGATTCTGAAAAAGGAAGGCGGCGACCACTATTACGACCGGTTTCGCGGCCGCCTCATTTTTCCAATTTGCGATGAGCAGGGGCGCGTCATCGGTTTCAGCGGCCGGGTGCTTTCCGGCGATGAGAAAACCGCCAAATATGTCAACTCGCCCGAAAGCGCCATTTTCACCAAAGGCCGGGTCATGTATGGCCTGGACAAATCCAAGCGCTCATTGCTGGACAGGCGCAGCGCCATCGTCTGCGAAGGGCAGCTTGACCTGATCGCCTGTTTCATGGCCGGCGTCTCCAACGTCGTCGCCCCCCAAGGCACGGCCCTGACCGCCGACCATGCCCGAATCTTGAAACGCTACGTCGAGGAAGTCGTGCTTTGCTTCGATTCCGACAACGCGGGACAAAACGCCGCGGTCCGTTCGCTCGACAGCCTGCTCGCCTCCGGCCTCGCCATCCGCGTGGCTGCCGTGCCCGCGCCGCACGACCCCGACAGCCACATCAAGGAATTCGGCGGCCCGGCCTTCAGCCAATTGATTGAGCAGGCCAGGGGATTCTTCGATTATTACCTGGACCGCCTCTGCGTTCTGCATGATCCCGCCACGGACCGGGGCCGTCGTGCCATCGTCCAGGCCATGGCGGAATCGGTCCATAAGACGGACAACGACGTTTTGCTTGACACGTACGCGCAAAAAACGGCCTTGCGCTTGGGCGTGTCCGCGCAGGCCGTGCGCAACGAGTTTGGCAAGGCCCCCGGCTCCCGCGCCGTTGATGTTGAAGAACCCGCTGAGGTTCCTATGCCGACGATCCAGCGTCCGTCCGTGCAGGAATTATGGCTGCTGCGATTCCTGCTGGAGAGCGATGATTATGTGGCCTGGATTGCTTCCCACCTGGAACTGGATTGGCTGGCGCATCCCATGGTCCGGGAGATTGTCGCCCAACGGTTTGCCGCCGACGCCAGCCATGCTTGGCCCGGTCTGGCCGGGTGGCTGGCGCAGCTTGACAACCCGGAGTGGCAAAGCCTGGTCACAGAAATTCTGTCTGACAGCCGCCCAAGCCCTGTCGAGAATAATTTAAAGGGTCTGCCCACCCGCGACGGCACGCTAAAAATTCTTCGTGACAAGCATATCGAGCGCCAGTTGGCCGCCTTGAACCTGCGCCTGGCCGCGCCGGATCTCAAGGAGGACGAGAACAACGAAATTTGCCGTCGTCTGGTGCGCCTGCGTCAACTAAAAAGACAACCGCTGTCCCCGAAGCTCAACCCCCCGTCAGCCGGCCGGCCTGAAGTTGAAACGTCCGTTTCATCCGCGCCGCCAGGTCCGGAGCATGCGTCACCAGGATGAGCGTCACTCCTTCCTCGCGGTTCAACTCGATGAGCAGTCGCGCCAGCTCTTCCGCGGCGGCGCGGTCCAGGGATCCGGTCGGCTCGTCCGCCAGCAGCAGTTCCGGCTGGTTGATCAGCGCGCGCACCACCGCGGCCCGTTGCCTTTCCCCTCCGGAAAGCTGGCCGGGCCGGTGATCGGTCCGCCCGCCCAGCCCGACGCGCTCCAGCAAGCGGCGGGCCCGTTCCGGGGCGCTCTTGCGTTTCGGTAAGTCCGATGAGGCGAGAGTAGGCACGAGCACGTTTTCCAACACCGTGCATTGCGGCAATAGATGATGGGCTTGGAATACGAATCCCATCTGCCGGTTCCGCACCGCGGCCAGTTGCAGTTCGTCCAATCGGGCCAGGTCTTGCCCGCGCAGGAGAACCCGGCCCTGCGTAGGCGCGTCCAGCGTTCCAATGATGTTCAGCAGCGTGCTTTTGCCGGAACCCGATGGCCCGCAAATGGCCGCCGATTCGCCTTGCTGGAGTGTCAGGTCAATGCCCTCGAACACTCGCACCGGCGGGCTATCCAGCACCGAGTCATACGACTTCGAGACATTCTCCAGCCTCAAGAGTGGCGCGACCGATTCCGTCACGGTTGTTGCAGAATGAAAGAGCCTGATTGATCGGTGTCGAGGAACCAGCCGGCGCCGTTGGTCGGCGCATCATCTTGCAGCACCACGCCTTTGGCCACCAGGTTCTTGCTGGACCCGGTGGGTTGGAACGTTACGGTCAATATTCCCGTGGCCGGAGTGATGGTCCCTTCCAGCGCGTTGGCAGGATTGCCCGCCGCGGTTTGGTTGGCCAGTTTGTTATCGACGATGGTCAGGTTGCTGTAAGTCAATACTTCCCCTGAGTTGCCGTTGCTGATGATGAGAGTGCCGTTGGTCAAATCCAAGCCGCTCGAACCCGCCGGCGGCGGCATGTAGAACGAGCCAAGCACGGTGATATTCGTGTTGGTAAAGCCTCCCGCGTACAACGAGCCGCGCGGGCCGGAGACTTTGATCCACGCCAGGTTCGCGCCCAGGATGGTTTGGGAAGGCGTGTTGGTGGTGTCGGCCACGGTCAGCCATCCTTGCAAGGAGCCTTTATGGGAGTAGAGCGACGCATAAAGCGGGATGTCCCCGTTGGTGGCAACCGGTACCGATTGGCTGAATGAGGTGCCGTCGGCCAGTCGTCCGCTCACGGCAACCAGCCCCGCCGTATTATTCGTCAAGCTGGCGTAACCATAGCCGGCAGGCTCGTTGCTGGGCGCGGTGCCGCCGGGCGGAATGATGAAAGTATATTTGCCGGCGTAATTGGTGGCCGGCTCCGTTTTGGCGTTGAACACAGCCCGGTTGGCCAGGAGTGCGGCGGTCCAACCGTTGCTTGCCACCTCCATAACGCTGCCGGTCATTTGATTGTTCGTCGCGGCCAGATCGAGATGCAACGTGACGGCGACCAGTGTGTCGTCTGCGAGCGTCAGGATCTGACTCGCGTCCCCCGACATGCCAAATATGCCGCTGAAGGGATAGGAACCGCCGTTGAGCAGAAGCTTGGCACTGTAGGCACCGCGGCTGGAGGCCGGTATTGTGGCGGTGAAGAAGCCGGAGCTTTCTTCCGTCACCCCGCTGGCTGGTGAGAACAACCCATCATAGGTGCCCGCGAAGGGGATGAAGGGATTGGTGATAAAATTGGCCTGCACAATCAGGTTGGAGGACATGAGGAAGGAAAGAGTTTGGCCGTTGGGCAGGGGGAGAAGGCTGTTGGTGTTGGTGCCGCTGCTCCAATTGGTAAAGACCCACTTGGCGAAGGGCGCGGCATTGATGGTATAGACCTTGTTGATTTCCAGCCTGGCATTATTGGCCTGGCCGGTGATCTTCCCGCCGTCGGACGGAGACGCCACCAGTGTCACCGACGCTTTCACCAGCGAAGACGGTAGACTCGTGACAAAGAAGACGGTGTGTGTTGCCGGGAACGAGACGGTTTCCAGGTTCGTGGCCTGAACGTTGATGGTTTGTGCGGTGATGATATTGGCTCCGTTGCTCAGCGCCACGTTGGGGATTTGCCAGGCGAACGATTCTTCCGCCACCTCTTCCACCCCGCCGTTGACCGGAACCAGAACCCCCGACGAATTGACGTGGCCAAGGGTGGGGGTGGGCAGCGGAGTGCCGTTGAGCGTCACCAACAGGTTCGTTTCAGGCGGGTTCGCGCCCGTGCCTCTGACCGTGCCTTTGATGGTAATATTGGAACTGGTGGTCAGATAGTTATTGGCCGGCGAGCTTATGGCAACCACGGTCTGGTTGTTGGTGATGGAAATAATGCCGGGGCCGGGGGTCAGGGCGGCAGGAGTGAAATAGACGTTGAGGCGGGCATTGCCGCTGGCCCCCAGATAACCGTCAATGGCGATATAGTACTTTGCGCCGGCGAACACGTTGGAAACCGTGACACTGGGCTGGCCGTTCAGAACATAGTTGGTGGTATAGCCTGCCCCCACAGGGACCAGCGTGCTGAAACTGGTGCCGGGACCGGTATAAACGGCCAGAATCGTGTTAAAGGTGCTGTTCGTCGTGTCGAAACGCAACGAGCCGGCGAAGTGCGCAGTGTAACTGTACCAGTAAGAAGCGCCTCCCGGCTGCCCCGCGTGGTTGGGTTCGCCTTCCTCCTTGGTCGCCCCCACCGTGCTGAAGGATTGCGAGAGAGTGAAACCAGCGGTGTCTCCGCCCAGCTCCGGCCGGTAGTGCTCCGCCGTTACGCCGGCCGTCAAGTCCACCGCGTCAATAAATTTGTCCACCAGCAGAGTGTTCGGCGTGCCCGCCGTTTGCTCCGGGTTTTGGAGTTCGACCGCGGCGGGTTCGCTTTGCGCCGCGCCGATCGCATTGGCCACCAACGCATAATACACCCCCACCGCGCCAGCCGGGAAATTGCTGATGACCAGACTGTTGGTATTGGCGCCGACCACAGGGGCATTCGCGAAATACCATTGGTATGCGGTGGCGTTGGTAGCCAGCACACTCAGAGTGACGGTTTGGCCGACGTTGACGATTTGATTGGAAGGTTGTTGCGTGATAACCGGCACCGCCGCGCCCGAACCGGGGTTCAGCAAACGGTAACCCGTCCCGGGGGCCAGCCCCAATATGACCGTGCCTTCCGCGCCATTGTAACCCGCCACCGCAATTTGGTAAGTGGTCCCCTGCACGCAGTTGAAGGAAACCAAGCTGGTGAAGAAGCCGCCCGAGTCGTCATCCTGGCCCACGGGCGTCAGGCTGCTGACACTGTTGCCAGTGTAAACGCCCATCAAGGTGTCAAAACCGCTGCCCAGCGTGTCCAGAGAAATCGTGCCCGTGAAGCTCGCCGTCCAATTGTACCAGAGAAATCTGCCGGCTGGCTTGCCTGCAATGGTGCTGATTTCGCCCGTCGCCGGGGAATTGGAGTTGATGCCCGACACGGGTCCGATCAGCGGATTAATCGGGATGCTGTTGGCAAAATCGAAATTAGCCGTCGTCGGGACGTTGCCGGGGAAGTTGACCTCTACCGTAAAGATGGGACTGTTGGAGAAGGCCACGGCGTTGGCCACCACCACGTCGTAAGCGCCGGAATTGAACGGCTGCGCGTTGCTCACAGTGAACGAATTGTTGGTCGCGCCGGGGATGGACGTGCCGTTGAGCTTCCATTGATAATAGAATGGGACTGGATCTGGATCGCTGGCGCTCACACTCAGGGTAAAGGTGTCGCCGATGTTGACGACCGGCTGCAGTGAAGAGGTGGGGGTTACGCTCGGCGGGCTTAACACAGTCAACACCGCCGGCGCGCTGGTAATCGACTGGCTGCCGCTGGTGACCACCACGGTGTAGCTTCCCGCCATGCTCAAGGGCGCGTTGCTGATGGAGAAGGTGGAGGAATCCGCCCCATTGATGGGCACGCCGTTGCTCTCCCATTGATAGGCCCCTGGTGTCAGCGTGGTTGCCACACCGAAGAGAGCGCTTCCACCCAATGGGATCGTTTGGCTCGCCGGCGGGGCCACAATGGCAAAGCCGGAAGCAAGCGTAATGATCACGGGGGCGGAGGTGCTGGTCATTGCGGAAGTGTTGACAGCGACCGCGGTCAGCGTATAAACGCCGTTGTTAGTCGGGGCATTCGTCCACATCAAGGAGAACGGACTGGAGAGGTTGGTGCTGGTGCCGATCAAGTTGGTGCCGCCATAGTAGAAAGCCACGCTGGTCAAAGTCCCGCTCCCATCCGCCGCCTCGGCGGTGAGGGTGATCGCCAGGTTCGTGAGGACTTGTCCGTTGGTCAAACTGGTAATGAGGACTGAAGGCGACAGGATGCCATTCGTGGTCAGCACGAAATCGTCGAGTAACACGGCATTGAAGGTGTCGAAACCTGTGCCATCCGAACTGAACTCAACACTGCCGATCCCCGCGCCGTTGATGGCGTTGGTCAGGGTGTAAGTTTGCGCCGGCACGTTGGTGGCACTGGAAATCGGAGGCGCGCTGATCACAGCCAATGGCTGGCCCAGGGCGTCAAAAGCCTCCGCCTGCCAGGCGGGAAGTGAGACTGACGCGTTGGCCAGCAGTTCCGGCCGCGTAAAACTGAATTGCGTCAGGAGGTTCGAGAAAGCCACCGTGAAACTCACCGGCCCGTTGGATCCAGGTTGGTTGGTTTGCGTCAAGAGGTTGGGCAGCGAAGACGGAATCACGGACCCGTCCAAAATTGCGTTGGTCTGGTTTTCCGCCGCCACACTTGTCCCCGGACTGTTGGTGGCTATGCTCATCATCCCATTGGTCGCCAGATAACCGGACAGGTTGGCCGCCGCATTCGGATCGTCGAAGTTGACCACGAGGGAATTGCCGCCGACGGCGACCGGTACCGTGATGGCTGGAGACGAAAACAACGCGTAACCGAAGGAGGTATCGATCACTTGCGCCGTCAAATCAAAGTTCCCGTTGAGCACATTGGTCCAGGTGAAAGTGCTGTTGCCGCCAGTGTTGGTGCCGATCAACGTTGGCCCGGAATAGAAGGCCACATAGAAGTTTGTGCCGTAGCCATCGGCAACGTTCGGGCTTAAGGGGATGCTGGCCGGGGCCGTGAAAGGTCCGGAAGGCTGGGGCAGACTGATGGAAAGCGGGTTGATCGAGGTGTTGGTGGCCTCCAGCACCAGATCATCCAACAACACCGCCGCAAACGCCGCCGTTTGCTGGCTGTCCGAATTAAAGCGCACACTGGCCATGCCATTGCCGTAGAGGGTGAAAGTTTGCGGTGGAATGTTGTTGGAGCTAAAGAGGAGCGGCTCGCTCACCGATTCCAGCACGTTGCCCGACGCGTCCATGGCGCTGGCCGTCCAGGCCGGATGCGTAATGCCGGAAGGACCGTTGGTTGTCAGACCCACCCGGGTGAAGCTGAAACTTTGCAAGTTCGTGGCAAAATAAAGCGAGAATGTCACTGGCTGGGTTGATCCCACTTGCGTAAACAAATTCGGCAGCGAGGTGGGCAGGGGAAGTTCGTTTCCCGAAAAGCTGTTCTCGCTGATGGCTTCCAAGCGTGTGCCCAACGTCGCGTTACTGATCGTGATCCCGAAATTCGCCAGATAATCGGACAAGTTTGTGCCGCCCACCGCCCCCAGGGAAGTGTCCAGCATGGTGAGGTCATCGAAGTTGATCACTGCAACCCCGGCCACTGCCGTTACCGTCAGGGTCACGTTGGATGAAGTGATCGATACTCCGTTGGTATCCGTTGCCACCGCATTAAACGTATAGGTGCCGGGCGCCAGACTAGTCACCGTGATACTGGCGTTGGTATTGGGGCCGCTCACAGTGAGGGCCGGCGAGCCAATCAATCCTTGATTTTCGTAGAAGCCGATGCTGCTGATCGTTCCGCCGCTTTCCGAGGCCTGTGCCGTCAAAGTGATCCCTCCCGGCTCCGCGCTGCTGACACCGCTTGCAGTCAGGGTGATTTGCGGAATCGGGCCGAGCGCATTGGTTGAAAGCAGCAAATTGTCCAACGGCAGCGTGTCGAGCGGGCTGAGAGTGTTGTTGGCCGCAAAGGTGACGTAGGCAATGTTGCTGCCGAAAAGCGTAAAAGCCCTGGCTGGCAAGCTGGTCAAACTCAAAATCTGCCCTTCCCCGACCTGGCTGATTTCATTTCCATTGATATCGAATGCATAGGCCGACCAGGATGGGCCGATCAGGCCGCCGCCACTGGCCAGCAATGCCGTCCGCTGCCAACTGACCGACGTGCAAGGTGTATTGAAAACCAATGTATAAAAAATGGGTCCATTGGTCCCGTATTGCGTCAAAAGATTCGGCTGCGAATAAGCGCTGGTCAACTGGTTTCCGCTTCCGTCGATAACGTTTTGCCCCGCCTGCACTGCCAGCGTCGTGCCAGCCGTAACGTTGCTCACCGAAACCCCATAATTGGCCAGGTAGGTGGACAGTGCGGCGCCACTCACCGGTCCTGTGCTGGCGTTGACCGCGTCAAAGTCGATCAAGGTTGTCCCCGGCAGATTGACCGTCACATGCGCCACCGCCGAAGTGACAGAACTGCCGGTGGTATCCGTTGCCACAGCCGTCAGGGCATAGCTTCCGACGGGAAGCTCGCCCAGGTTGACAATGATATTCGTTGCGCCGGGAATGGATGTGACAAGGCCAGAGTTCTCGTAGAGGGCCAATTGTTGGATGCCGTTCAGGGCAATCGCATTGGCGCTAACCACGATGGGCTGATCGGTCGTGAACGAGGCCAGATTTGTCGGCGACGTAATGTTGACGCTGATCGGCATGGTGGCCGCCGCGTATAAATTCGCGATTTCCGTGGCCGTCAATTGGCGGTTGAAAACCGCGATATCCGCCAATGATCCCTGAAAATAAAGGTTCAGAGTTACATCACTTGCGCCCATGGCGAAAGTGCCGACGCTCGTCGGGTTGTGGTACCCGGGCGTGGAGCTGGCCACCAGCACGCCGTCCAGATAGATATTGCGCGAAACTTGGGAGGTGAAAGTGGCTGCAACGAAATGCCAGACGCCCAGGTCGTTGGTCGTCAGGGCGGTGGGGTCCACCGTGGCAGAACCAAAGTCCGTATAAAACGCAATTTGGTTATTGTTGCTGATCACCAAATCAAAATCGTTATGGTTGTCCGGAATATCCGATTCACCGGCTATTTCGAAGAAACTTTCCTCAGTGGACGAGGGCAGGCTGCTGAGATTGAACCAGCCGATGATGCTGCCTTGATTGGTGTATGGACCGTTGGTGCTCAGTCCGCCCACTAGGCTGGTGTTTACATACGAAGAGCTTCCATTCAGGATGACAGAGGTGTTTTCCGGCGTATCGACTAGCGTAGGGCCCGAACCGGGCCCGCCAATAAAGGCGCCGCCCAAATTAGTGCCCGTGTAACCGTTGACAACGCTGTTGGCCTGTGAGGCTGAGGTGAATGGCCAAAAACCGAGCAGATTGCCTGTGTTCACCACCAGATTATCGTAAGTCGCATCAACCACCTGAACCGTGCGGGTGTTGGTGGTCGAGTTGCCGTAGATATCAGTTGCCGTATAAATGACGGGATAGGAACCCGGCAAATTGGGGTTCAAGAAGCTGCTGTTCGTGCTTAATGTCACGCTCGTGCCGGAACACGTATCGCTCACCGTAACGCCCGGGTCATTGAATGGGCTGTTGACCACCATTTGCATCGGATTAGCCCCGAGGAGCGTGATGACCGGAGGAATCGTGTCGATAATAGTTACTGTGGCCACTACACTTGTAAAGCTGCCACACGGCGTTGTCACCACGACAATGTAGTTTGACACACCCACCATGACATTGGTGAACGACAGGTCTGCATTGGTCGCCCCTGCTATGGGGGAGGAAAGGTCGGGACTGAACCACTGATAACTTAGGGCACTGGCCGCGTTGGTCACGCCCAGCGTCACGGTGCTGCCGCATTCCACCGTCTGGTTGGTCGGCGTGATGGCCGGCGGCGGACTCACCTCCACCTCAGTCAATTGAACCACCGAGCTTGTAAAACTGCCGTTGGCGTTGCTGCACACGACAAAGTAGGATGTCACAGGGCCGCTCGAGACATTCGTCAGAGTCAAGACTGAACCGGTCGCTCCTGGAATGGGGAAGGAGTTGGCGTCCCGGGGGAGGGCGTACCATTGGTAACTTGCGAAATTCTCGTTGTTGCTCACCACGCTGAAGGTCGCGATGGAACCGCATTCCACCGTCTGGCTGGTTGGAGCAACCACCAGCGCTTCGACATCGACCTGGTCCAGCCCGAACCAGGAAGGCCCCAGCATCTGCATCACGAAACTGAGAGGCGTGCCGGTGTTGGTGGCCTGCGCCGGCGTGATCTCAACCTCCACGTTTGTCCAGGCCGAGCCGGTAAAATTCGTGAAACTCAAGAGCGGTTGCCCGCCCCAGGTCACGCTGAACTCATTGGGTGTTTGCACGGGAGTCAAATCATTGGTGTTGACCAGCCAAAATGAGAGCAAGTAGGCCGTCCCGGGAGTCGTGGGCAGGGTTTGCGAGAGGGACCCCAATCTTGGCCCCAACTGTGCGCCGTAGTCGCCTGTGAAAACATACAGGGGATCGTCGGTAACAAACATAGTGTTCGTGTCCGTCGCCGTCCAGTTGGTGAAATTGCCCGTTTCAAACCCGCCATTCAAAACCAGATTGGTGATCGCCTCAACGGTAATGGCCGGGCCGATGCCGACCGCCGTGGCGCCATTGATGTTGGTCGCCAGCAGGACCGGAGTAAACGTGCCATTGTTGGTATAGACGTGGATTGGATTCTGAGCGTTGGTTGTTGCGCCGTCGCCAAAATTCCAGAACCACTGTGTGATGATGTTGCCGTAGGAGTCAGTGCTCGGGGAATTGAACTGGACGCTCAGGGGCGCCGGACCGACGGTCGGACTGGCGCTGTATTGCAGCGCGGGTTGGTTGGCTTGAAACCACGGCACGGCCGGAAGACCCGCGAAAGTGGAACTCCAGCCGGTTGTGCCCGGCAAATAATAGACCGTCGCCAGGAAGTCACCCACGAACGAAGTGTTGTCAGCGGTGGGAGCGTTGCCCAGGAAATAGATGCCCGTCAGATCGGTGGAGGATTGAAACGCATCGACTGCAATGTTGGTGACAGTGCCTGGAATCGTGACGCTGATCAGCTCGGCGTTGAAAGCGAACGCATTGCTTCCGATGCTGGTCACCGTCAGGCCGCTGATGTTGGTTGGAATGGTCACGGCGCCACCCGGACCTGTGTACCCGGTGATGATGAGCGTATTGCTGGAGGTTGCAGCGAAAGTGAATTGAGCTTGCACGGTCGCCGGTGCGGCCAATAGCAGCGCAAGAAAGGTGGTGGCGGCTGCGGTCGCGGCGGCGGGTTTCAACCTGGATAATGCTTGTATTGATTTCATTTTGATGAATTTGGACCGGAGATGGGTGTATAAGGGGAATCATTGAGTGTCAAGACAGACGCAAGAATAGCATTGGTGGATCGTGCCATGGTTTTGAGGATCGTCCGGCGGTCGCGCGCCCCGGCCACGTACCGCGCCACACCGGCTTCCTGATGGTTGGAAATGCTGTGCGCGTCCGCTTTCGTCAGAAATAAGCAAAGCAGGCACGCAAGAATTTTGACAACAATTTTTTTCACCAACTGCAATCCAAACCAGACACAGACAATTCAGGTACGCCGTAATGACGACAGATTCCCCGGGACTTGTCAAGGGGAGTTTTTCTTGAAATTTTGGCCGCGACTTCATACATTTCCGGGGTGATTTTGCGCGATAACGCGTCAATTGTTGCCGGGAACGGCTCCAGGCGCTTTGGATCATAGGAGATGACACTCCTTTTCGATGCGAGCCAGGGTTTCTTTGCTGAGACCGCCTTTGTTGGTGGGGTGGCACGCTTCGATTTCCCTTTTGCGGGCGGCAGCCTGCTCGTCGTATTTTTTCAGCTCCAAATCCAGCTTCTCGCGCTCGAGCCGCAGCCATTGCGCGTTGTGATCGCCCTTGCGCAGCGCCACAAGATCCGCGCACAACTCGCGCAACCGTCGAAGTTGCGCGGTGGGATCGTCCCCCTCGCCATCCGGCCGTTGCAACGCCACGGCGATGCGCGCGGTCAGGCAAACGGCTAGTTGATCAGCCAGTCGGCCCCCGGCCGCCTGGCTCAGTTCGGCGGAGTCGCCGCCAATCCGCAGGACGGCTTCCAACGCCTCCTGTTGCGCCTCCCAATCCCGGTATCCGCCGAGCTTCCAATTCGACAGATTCACCTCGTTGATGGGCTGCCCGTCAAACTCCGCCGCCAGGACAGCAATGACCTCCGGCAGCGCGTTTAGCCATTCGGCGATTTGTTTGCCTTCCTCGCCATTTTGCAGGCGGCGGTTGATCTGCTCGCGGATGGCCTGCGGCAGCCGTGCGATTTTGCCTTTTCGGGTCATGACATTTATTCTTTGGCTTTATTTGCCTTTATTTGACTTGATTCAAATTGAATAGCTGTTAGTGGAATCCTCTATGGCGGCGATTTCTTCGGCTTCTCTTCGCTCAATTCTTCGACTGGTTTCCTCATAGTCGATGCCCAGTATCTGGCACACGGCTCTTTCCCTCTCTTCTGGTGTCAATTCCTTGCGATGACAGATTTTTGCCTCGTTTTCCTTCGCCCACTGCCAAAACAGCTTTTCCAAATGTTCTTTTTGCTCAGTCCGTTCCATCTCCAAACGCTCCCGGTCAATCCGCAACGATTCGGCGCTGTGATCCCCGCGCCTGAGATCGACCAGATCATGACACAGCGCGCGCAACAGGTTCCAGTCCACCCCGCCGTTCCTGCTCTCCGCCGCCAACTGGCGGGTGGCGATGGCGTAACGCCCGGCGGTCCAGATGGCCAGCTTGTCGGTCAAAGCGCCATCGGCGGCGTGGCTCAGTTCCTTCGCCTCAGCTACGACGCGTCGCACTTCCGCCATTGCTCCCTGCTGGTCAACCCAATCGCGGTATCCGTCCTGTTGCCAATTAAACACATCCTCTTCATTGACCGTGGGTTCGCTGGCCTCCGCGCAAAACACCGCTTGCGCCTCTGGCAGCGCGTTCAGCCACTCCGCGAGATGCGCGGCATTCTCGCCCGCCTGCAACCGGCGATTGACCTGCTGGCGGACGTTTTCGGGAAGCGAAGCAATTTTGGAGTTTTTCATGGGTTCTGTGGATTCATCTTTTTGGAACGGCAGACCGGCAAAAATTCCTCACCGATAGGCGAACATATCCGAATATAAGCGAACATAAGCGAACAATTTTGCATTCAATCACCGTTTTTTGATTTGTCCTCTACAACCTCATCCGATGGTCCGCGATTCCACCCATACAGCATGGCGTGGACCTTTTTCAATTTTTCATCATTGGCCAGGCTCGTATCGTCGCTGATCGCCTGCATATAAGCCCTTAATTGCGGCAAGTCCTTCTGCGATGCTGCTGTTGCTTCATAATCAAAACACCGTTGCGCCAGTGTGAGCCGCGACCGCCGGATGTCCGTATCCTCGCTTTCCAGCAGCAGCTTGGTGAATGACACCAATTGATCCAATTGCTCCGGCTTTTCCGTGGCCAGGTTGAGGGCGGCTTTGCCCACGAGTTTTACAGCGGCTTCCCGCAAGCTGGCCACGCTGATGGGCAGATCATTCAACTCATTGGCCGCCACCTGTGCCTCCAGCAACTCTGTCACCTGCCGTTCACGCGCGCGACGGCGGTAAAACCGGCCGAGGCTCGCCACCGTGGCCTCCAAGCCAAATTCCTGCTGAACCTTCGCCAGCGTTTTTGCGTAACCAAGATTCTCCTCAAACAACCATATCTCCAGCGTCTCGCGCTGCTCCGGCGTGAGCTGTGTACAGGTCGAGTCGTCTCGCATTTTTCTCATTCGGAGATTGGAAAGTTTCTCATCTGTAACGCCCGCGAATATTCTGGTTGTAGTACGTGCCTTTGGACTCCGCGTCCATTAAAGCGTGGAACATAGTTTCCGGCACGCCGGGATGAGTGTAGATTTTTTCGCTCCTGTGGAACTGGACGTACAAATAATATCCGTCGTAGCCCACCGCTGCAATGGCGGCTGATTCAACTGCAATCATTGTTGAATTCATGATGATCCTTTGTCTTTTAAGATTTCATTCATTTGCTACCGAGCCGGCAGCAACATCGGAACTTAGCGACGCTCACCCGGCTTTCGGGCTTTGTCAGAATCCTCCCCCGCTTCGCCTCAACCATCAACCGTCCGGTATCTAATTCGTGTAACACCGGATAGCGGAGTGGTGGGTTAAACCGCCTACCTGTCAAACGGCAGGGGGATTGGAGGGCACCTGCCGGCGCAAATTATCTATATCCGCGCCGCGCTGGAAAACAACGGGTCTGACCGGTGGGCGGGAGTTGTGCGGGCGTCCGGTATTGCGGTTGTGGTTGGGCTGCCGCTGAGGCGACTGGCGGCACTCCGTGAAACGCTTACTGCACGAGCAAAGCCTTGTAGAGGGGCCAGTGTCGCTCGCCATCCTCCAAATAAATGTCCACCTTGACAGGAACGCGTCGGAGAGTGTACCCCTTCCCGCAATGGACGAAGCTTGATTTTTTTTGCTGTGAGGCGAGTGGCAAATCACCGTAGCCGACGGCGTATTCCGTCGTTTGGTCAAGAACCTCACCGCTCGACGACGACCATACGAATTTGAGTTCCACCCGGTTCAACGGCTCTCGTCCAACATTCGTTACACGATAGTCCACCCGTGCCACAAGCATATCTTCCCCGCTGTCACTCTTTGTTATGTCGAACGACTTCTTCACCACTTCAAATTTCACCAAATCCGTCAGTTTTTGCACCTTGAACTCGACTGGCTCATTAACCGCAAGGAAACATTTGTCGTCACTATTCACGTCTTTTCGTTTAACTGGCAGGCAGTATGAGGGGCGCGGGGGCTTCTCCCATCGAGTTACGCGCCGTCATCGGGGCGTTCGCGGGCGGACCCGCTACCAGCCCCGATGACTTCTGCGTATTCGTTCCCCGGGATCAACCCACGGGAAACAGGCTGCGTCCGGTGGGCTTTCGCTCGGGACACTGCGGAAGTCCATGGACTTGCGCTCTCCGCCCGCTCGAAGCGGACAGGTTTTTACACCCGCCCCCTCCCGAATCCCCCTCACACAACGAAACCCAATGTTGTTGTTGTTGTCGTTGTTCGGGTTGTTGTTGTTGCGATTGGCGCACCGCGCGTTGTTGGCGTTGTTGTTCCAATTGCCGCCCCGCAAGACACGGTTGCTCACGTTCCGGTCGCACCCAAAGTGTTTTTCAATTCCTGTCTGATTTTTTCAACCAGCGCGCCGCAGTTGGCCTGCTCAGCGTGTCCCCGCCAACTGTTCCAGCGGCACAGCAAAGCGGCTTTGCTCAAATTGCGGCTTTTGTATTGGCGCGCATTCCAGCGCAAACGCCTCCGTGCGTCGGCCACGTTTTGGCGGCATAACCGTCGCCGTCCCGGCCAGATCCGCTGGCTCAAAAACGTGACGCCATGCCGCGTGGGAAAACTGCGTGACTTCCGTTCGTTCAAACGCAGCCGGAAATCCGTCAACCACCGGCTGATGGCTCCCCGCCAGTTGGCCAATTGCGCCCGCTCGTCTGCGAACAGGAGAAAATCATCCACATAACGGACATACCCCGGACACCGGAGCGTCTCCTTCACCCAATGATCAAAGTCCGTCAGGTAAACCCCGCCAAACCACTGGCTGGTCAGGTTGCCGATCGGCAACCCGACGCGCCGTTCTGCCGCAGTGGCGAGGTCGTCGCCCGGAAACACCTGCCACACCGGCTCTTGCCGGTTGCTCCCGTCAATAAGCCTGTCCAAGAGCCACAATGTTTCCCGGCAGGCAATGGTCTTGCGAATAATGCCCTTCAACACCGCATGATCCATGCTCGGAAAGAATTTCCGCACATCGCATTTCAAAACGTAGTCAAACTGGCCGCAATACTCCTGCGCCCGCCGGATGGCCGTGTGCGTCCCTTTGCCCACGCGGTTCGAATAGAGGTCAAAAATCATCTTCCGCTCAAACAACGGCATCACCACATTGCATACCGCGTGATGCACCACCCGGTCGCGAAAGGGCGCGGCGCTAATCATCCGGCGCTTCGGGCGGGTGATGATGGTTTCGCGGTAGGGGCCGGGCGCGTAGGTTTTATCCACCAGTTCGCGGCGCAGCCTCAGCAACTCCGCCTCCAGGTCCGTTCGGAAGCGGCCAATCGTATCCTGCATCCGCTTGCCACGCTCCGCCCGCCGGCCTGCCCACAACAGGTTTTCAAACGAGCAAATCTCCTCGTAAAGATGGTTGTGTGTGATCATACCGGTACCACCGGCGTTCCCCTCGCGCCGGAAACCGATTTCAGCCAGCCACCGATCATCCGCCCCACTTCGTCCATCTTCTCCGCCAGCACGCCATAGGTGTGGTTGCTGAACAACTTCAAGGCATTGGCCAGCCGCACCAGATGCCGCGCCACTTCCAGTTGCAGATTGGCCTCCAGCAGGTGGCCGCGCTTGTCCCGGCTATAATAGGCGCGCAGACAAAACTCCTGCACATCCAGCAGCTTCGTCTCAATCCGGTCGCCCAGCACAAACCTCTGGTCGCGCGGAAACTTGTTGAGTTGCGGAATCAGGTAAACCAGCAGGTCTTGCAGCTTCGTCAAAATGTTGTCGCTTTCGGCCATGTCAATTTTCTCAAAAAAAAATTCACCGCTGCGCGGGCTTTCAAAAGGGACAAAGAGTAAAAGAACAAAAACTAAAGCCCCCTCACACAACGAAACCCAATGTCGACGTTGCCGTCGTCGCTCGGGTAGCTGTCGCCGCGAGCGGCGCAACGCGAGTAGCCGGCGACGTCGCCCCAAATGCCACCGCGCAAAACACGGAAGCTCCCAGATGCCGGACCTGTTGGATTAGTAGTTGTTGGTTGACCATACGGCGTCCCGTACCAATCCCAACACCACTCATACACATTCCCAGCCATGTCGTACAGCCCATTCCCGTTCGCCGCAAAATAACCCACCGGACTCGTGTAGGGATACGCCCCGGTATCGAAAAGGGCGTTGCAGCCATTCGGCCCCAAATCGTAGCTGTAGTCGGTGGTATCTCCGTAGTAGTTAGCCTGGCTCTCGGATATCGTGTCCCCCCACGGAAATCGTTGCCCGCTCAACCCACCCCGCGCCGCCTTCTCCCACTCCGCTTCCGTCGGCAACCGATACCCGCTCGCACCCCAATTCACATAAACAGCCTCCACGTCGCCAGTAGTATAAACCTGAGTAAACCCCGCATCCGTGTAATACACCGGGGTCAAACCCGCCTGCTGCGAGCGCGCATTGCTCCACTTCACCACATCATACCAATCCACCGTCTGCACCGGATTATTCGCCGCCTTGCCCGCACCGGCATCGTCAAAACCATATCCGTGGTTCGTGGCATAAGAATAGACCGCCTGCCATTGACTGTAGCTCACCAGGTTCGTGTCCATGTAGAAGGCCGACATCGTCACGCTGATGGGGATGGCGTCGCTCTCCCCATCCAGAGTGTCCCCCATCGTGAATGACCCCGCCGGAATGAGCGCCATGCCGTTGGTGATGGGCGGGTTATAGGCCACCCCAAGCACGCGGTAGAACATCGGCACGCTGACCTGTATGCTACCATTGGTGCCCGCAGTCACGGCGGTTAGCCCTGCCCAGTTGGACTGCCACGGGCCAGACAATGACGAGGCCCATTGCACCGACGCCACGCTGCCGGGCGCCAGATTCGAGCAGACCAGCACTCCGTTCTGGCTGAAGGAGGTGATGACGGGCAATTGGGCAGGGGCTTGAGTGATGCCAGCCAACAAGGCCAGCACGATGAAACAATCGTGAAATTTGCTTCTCATAGAAATTATCGGTTTAGTTTTCATAGCTACTGCGTTTTCCGATGAACTGGCAGTAATGATGACAGATGGGAGGCCGGGAGACAACCAAAAAATAGTTTCATTTTGGGCTGGACTCTGCTTAACGACCCGTGCAGGATCGGGGCATGGAAAAGTGTCTGACCGTTCAGGGGCGGCAAATTGGCCCAGCCGAGTTGGAGCAGGTGCGAGCTTTGCTGGCGGATCATCCTGATTGGAGCCGGTATCGCCTCTCGCGCGAACTGTGCCAGGTCTGGGACTGGCGCAACCACGCCGGCCAAATCAAAGACATGGCCGCCCGCTCTCTGCTGCTCAAGTTGGAGCAGCGGGGGTGGGTGGCGCTGCCCGCGCGCCGGTGCCCTTCGCCCAACCGCATGCGTCATAAACAAATCCGGCCCCTCCCGCACCCGACTTATCCGATCGGTGGCTCTTTGAGCGAACTGCAGCCGCTGCAAATCCAGGAGTTGGGTCAGCAGCCCGAAGCGTGGCCCGTCTTTGACTCGTTGCTGCATCAGTATCATTACTTGGGCTACACCAGCGCCGTCGGGCAAAACGTCAAATATCTGGTGCGGGACCGGCAGGGGCGGGATTTGGCCTGTTTGTTGTTTGGCGCGGCCGCTTGGAAGACGCAGGGACGGGATGCCTTCATTGGCTGGACGGCGGGCCAGCGCCAGGCTCAACTGCATCAGGTGGCCAACAACAGTCGGTTTTTGATTTTGCCTTGGGTGCGGGTGCCGGAACTGGCCAGCCACATTTTGGGCCGGGTGGCCCGGCGCATCGCGGCGGACTGGCAGGAGCGCTATGGCCATCGGGTGGCCCTGTTGGAGACGTTTGTGGAACAGGGCCGGTTCCGGGGCAGTTGTTATCGGGCGGCCAACTGGATTGGCGCGGGTCAGACCCTGGGACGCACCCGGCAGGATCGCCGGCACGTTCTGCAAGCGCCGGTGAAGGACGTTTGGGTCTATCCCCTGCAAGCCGACTTCCGCAAGGTCTTGTGTCAATGAAGTTGTTCACGCGTGAAGAACTGTTGCCCCTTGCCCGCAGGCATCCCGAAGTGTTGGTGGATATTATCCTGGCCTTGCAGGAACGTTTGGTGCAACTGGAACAGCGCGTGCAAGAGTTGGAAGCCCAACTGGCCCGCAACAGTTCCAACAGCGGCAAGCCGCCCTCCAGCGACGGTCTGAACAAACCCAGCCCAAAAAGTTTGCGCAGCCCCAGCGGTCTCAAACCGGGCGGCCAACCCGGTCATCCGGGCCATACCTTGCAGGGAGTCAAAACCCCCGATCACATTGAGGTTCACCGGCTGGAGAACTGTCCGCAATGCGGCGGGCGCGGTCTGGGCCGGGAGACGGTGCTGGACTATGAGAGGCGCCAGGTGTTCGACTTGCCGGAGCTTTCCCTGGCGGTGACCGAACATCGGGCCGAGATCAAGGGTTGTCCGCATTGCGGCCAAACTGTCGGCGCAGGTTTTCCGACCGGGGTGAGCGCCCCGGCGCAATATGGGCCGCGTTTTCAAAGCTTGATGGTGTATTTGAACCAACAGCAGTTGCTGCCTTATGATCGGCTGGCCCAATTGTGCGAGGATATATTTGGGCAGCCCTTGAGTGTGGCGACGCTGGCGTCGGCCAATGAGCGCGCCTATCATCAGTTGGATCCCTTCGCGCAGGCGCTGGCCTGCCAGGTGCCGCAAGCGCCGGTGGTTCATCTGGACGAGAGCGGCCTGCGTGTGGCCGGGGAGTTACACTGGCTGCATGTGGCTTCGACGGCCACGCTGACCTGCTACGGTGTGCATCCCAAGCGCGGCGGCGAGGCGATGGACGCTTTGGGCATCGTGGGCGCTTGCCGCCAATGGGTCGTGCATGATCACTGGAAACCCTATTTTGCCTATGAGCAATGCCAGCATGCCCTGTGCAACGAGCATCTCTTGCGGGAACTCAAGTTTCTGTGGGAAGAACAACAGGAGGTGTGGGCGCGGCAAATGAGCGATTTGCTCTTGGCGCTCCATCGGCGGCGGAAGAAGCACGGAGAGTTCAACGAGCGCCAATTCAAGCGAGCCCGGCAACGCTACCGCAACGTGGTGCGGCGCGGACGTTACCGGCACCCACGCCTGGCCCCCGGCCAGGGACGATCCGCGCAAAGCAAGGCGGCCAATTTGTTGGATCGGCTGGAGGATTTTGACTGGAATATCCTGGCCTTCCTGTGGGATGGACGGGTGCCCTTTACCAACAACCAAGCCGAGCAGGACATTCGCATGATCAAAGTGCGCCAGAAAATCTCCGGCTGCTTCCGCAGGCTGAGAGGGGCCCAGATCTTCTGTCGCATCCGCAGTTACCTGAGCACCTGTCGCAAGCAAGGCCACAACCTTTGGCAGGCGCTCCAGAGCGCCGTCGGTGGCGCGCCTTTCATCTCAAAGTTTGAGCCAATGAGTGTGCCTTGGCGCATTTTGTCTTTGATCGCTTTGGGCTTGCCACGAAAAAGCGGACACAAAAGTTGTGTAAGTCATTAGTTAATTGTTTTGGGTTTCGAAGTCAATGGGGGAACGGTAGCCGAGCGAGCTGTGCAGGCGTCGGCGGTTGTAAAACACT
>JBKQUS010000020.1:0-18951 GCA_052325505.1 Limisphaerales bacterium | reverse complement strand
CCCAGGCGGAGCGCAAGGTCACTATTCGCATCCGCCGCAACGGCGAGCGGGCCATCCGCATGGAAGTGGCGGACAACGGCGTCGGAATCCCGCCGGAGAACCTGACCCGGATATTCGCGCATGGATTTAGCACGCAAGCTGATAGGCACGGCTTCGGGTTGCATACCGGCGCTCTAGCGGCCAAGGAACTGGGAGGGACGCTTACGGCGTACAGCGAAGGTTTGGGTAAAGGCGCCACCTTCATTCTCGAGATACCGCTCCAGAACGCAATCTCAACCACCAGCGAACGCCATGCTCCTGCCAGTGCCGGGTTGGATCCAGCGCCACTGACCGTTTCGCCCGCCGGTCTCCCACCGTTCGGACTGCCTTCCAAACCTGGGCCGCCGGAGAAAAATGCCGTGGCGCAGGTGAGTCGTTGATTCCGGAAACCGAAGCCGTTCTGATCAGGCATTGAATCGTAAAGAGGCGAATTCCCGAGCTTGTTCCCTCGTCCCTGCCGGAACGTTGGGACTGGTTTTACGAATCCAGGCACGTTGTGCCTGCCTAATTTCCATTGTCGCGCCTCGACTGTCGCTGGTTTGGAAGAGGATTGGGATTAAGATTGGGAGAATCCCTCTCCCTAGGCGCTGACACAAGTTGATTTGCCCGTGCGCAAGGAAATCGCTCAAGTCGCATGGACAAGACAAGGTGCAGTCATTACTCTTCGCAACACGGATCATTTAAAAAGTGTCTGAACACTCCATATCGTCTTCTGTGCGGCGCAGCCCCGGGCTGGCTCGCGGGCGGCTGGCTTTGGGGGCGTTGGTCATCTTCGCGCTGGTGCTGGCGGCTTATCGCCCCGTTTTGCCGGGAAGCTTTTTGATGGATGACTGGCGGATGGTCAAGGCAGACAATCCAATCGTTAACGGTGATTTCGGGCCATTCTCGATTTGGTTTCAGAAGGAGTGGCCGTTGTCCTGGCTGGTTCTGTGGGGGCAGTGGCTGGCTTGGGGACCCCATCCCGGTTGGTACCATGCCGTGAACATGCTCCTGCACGGCGTCAGCGCGGTGTTGTTGTGGCGTCTGTTGGCCGGACTGAGAATCCCTGGTGCTTGGGTGGCGGCGGCGATCTTTGCCGTCCACCCCGTTTGCGTTAATTCGGTCGCTCGTATTGCCGAAATCAAGAATACCCTTTCTCTTTGCTTTTTTCTCGCAAGCCTTTGGCTCTTGCTTCCAGAACTTGATCCTATTGCTATAACCCCTCTCTCCGACTCTCTCCCCGCTACGCGGGGCGAGAGAGAAAACACCGAATTGTCATCCAATCGGATAGACACAGTTAATTCTAATCCCACCCTGTCCGCCTTCCGTTACGGCCTTTCGGTGCTGGCTTTCGTCCTGGCGCTGTTGAGCAAAACATCCACCATCATGCTGCCTTTGGTGCTGCTCGCTTTCGTGGCATGGAATCGCGGGCGAATCACCTTCCGGGATTTGCTGCGGGCGGGCCCTTTTTTCATCCTCGCGCTGGCTTTCGGGCTGATGTCTTCCTGGTTTCAGAAGCATCAACAATTGGCCGGGATGACGCTTCAACCTGAGACTTTTTGGGAACGGTCGGCCCTGGCTGGGCGCGTCTTTTGGTTTTATCTCGGCAAGGCGCTACTGCCCTTGAACCTGAATCTGGCCTATCCGCAGTGGAAAGTGGATGCGACTGCGCCGGCGTCGTACATTCCGGATTTTCTATTCTGTGCTGCTGTCTTTGTTTGCTGGCGATTCCGCCGCGGTTGGGGGCGGCACGTCCTGTTGGGGCTGGGGATTTTTGCCGTCACTCTCTTTCCGGTGCTCGGCTTTTTTGATTCGCAATTTTTGACAAGGTGGAGGGTGTCGGACCATCTCCAATATCTGCCGTTAATCGCGCCGGTAACGCTGGCTGTGGCCGGCATGGCCTTCCTGCTCCCGACCACGGTCTTCCGGTGCTTGGCCGCCGCGTTGATTGGGCTTCTGTCGATGTTGACCTTCCAGCGCGCGCATGTGTTCGCGTCGGAGGAAAATCTATTTCGGGACACCCTTGCGAAGAATCCGGCGGCTTGGGGCATCCAAAGCGATTATGGCGTCATCCTGGCGGCCAGGAAGAATTACCCCGAAGCCGTGGAACATTTTGTCGCGTCGCTCCAGGCGAATCCTAACAATCCGGACGCACAATCGAACTTGGGCCAGGCGCTGGCCCTTGAGGGGAAACTTGACGAGGCGGAGCCGCACTACATGGCCGCGCTCAAGATAAAGTCCGACGACCCTGTAACGCACAGGCGATTCGCATCGCTTTTGATGCGGCAGGGACGCAACCGCGAGGCTCTGGCCCACCTGCGCATGGCGCTGGCGTTGTCCCCGAAGCCGGACATCAAACTCCGCCTGGACTATGCGAACCTCCTCCATCAAACCGGCGATCTGCGCCAGGCGGTGGCCCAGTTTCGGCGGGTAGTATTGCTCCAACCCGATTCGGTGGAGGCGCTGAACAATCTGGCCTGGCTGCTGGCCACGGCTTCGGACGACACGGTGCGGGACGGAGGCGAAGCAGTGCAATACGCCGAGCAGGCTTCCCGTCTGCCGCCGGTGAAGGGGATGTGCGTGCCCGGCACGCTGGCGGCTGCTTACGCGGAAGCAGGGCGGTTCTCCGACGCGGTCGCCACGGCTGAAAAGGCGGTGGAGGACGAAACCGCCGCCGGTGAAGAGCGCTTCGCGGCCATGAACCGGCAACTCTTAAACTTATACCGTGCGGGCCAGCCCTTTCATGAACCGCCGCCAAATAACCCATAGCCGGTAGTGTCCCCTAATTTGGTTTAACTTTATCAAATCTCTCCTCAATTCCATCGCCTAGTGGGCCAGCATCAATCCAATAACTGCTATCGCCATTTACAAACCGAATCCGAATATCCCGGCCATTGTCTAGTGGTTCGTCATCCTCAATCACTACATAATTTGAGCCACTCTCCACCACACGATATGGAAACGAACCAGATTCTCCAACCCCTTCTGCCTTTATGGTGTTTTTGCCGTAGGTGATGGTCAAACGGCCAAACATGTCTCTGAATCGTGCAACTTTATCTGGCGGCGCATTTGTCCAGCGCGGATCACGCTGAAAAGCAGCGGCGACTGTCGCATCTCGATTGGAATGCCAAGTACCGAGCAACCGAGCATCGTGCCGGGTGCAGCCAGCGGCCAAAAAAAACAATAAAATTAGAAAGGTATTGCGCTTCATTTCTTGCCTTTCGCATCCTTCACAATTTGCACCCGCACTGCTGTTTCCGCTGATTCCACCGGCGGGATTCTAAGAACGGCCACAAACCGGGTACGTTCATCATTGGATCTAATTTAACAGGTTCACAATTTCCTCCAAGCCCTAAACGTGGTCTGTGGTGCCCGCTTCGCGGCCATGAACCAGCAGCTTTTAGGCCTATATCGTGAGGGCCGCGCCTTTCATGAACCGCCGCCAAACAACCAATAGAGTGTGTTTTGAAAATGCGGCTTTTCGACCGCCTTCATGCAAATGGCTCGGCAGGAGCCTCGCCCTACCGAGGCGTTTGTGGTATGGCTCTGGGCGAGCCGGGCGCTAAAGAATGAGATATTTAGAACACGCTCTTATTCGCGCAGCTTGCAAAAAGCCGGCAATCAGCCCACTATCAGCCGCGAATCTTGGACATGCCCGACAATAATATGAAAATACATGCTCTCAATTGGACGTCCGGCTTGGCGCTGGGCGCGTTGCTCCTTCTCAGCTTTCTGCCCGCCGCCGCTGGCGCGGACAAGCTCACGGCACTGATCGTCGATGGCCAGAATAATCACAACTGGAGGGCAACGACCCCGATCCTCCAAGCTGCCCTTGAAAGTTCGGGGCGATTCACCATCGATGTCGCCACCAGCCCGGCGCATGGCCCGGGCATGGAGAATTTCAAGCCCGACTTTGCCAAATACGGTGTCATCGTCCTCAACTACAACGGCGACAGTTGGCCTGCCACGACCATGACGGCGTTCGAGGATTACGTCAAAAACGGCGGGGGAGTCGTCAGCGTCCATGCCGCGGACAATTCCTTCCGGCAGTGGGTGGAGTATAACAAAATGATCGGCGTCGGTGGCTGGGGTGGCCGCAATCAGGATTCCGGCCCCATGATCCGCTGGCGCGATGGCAAACAGGTGCTGGATGCGGGCGGTCCCGGCGGCAGGGGAACGCACGGCGCGTTTTTTTCGTGGATTGTTGAGGTCCGCAATCCGGACCATCCCATCACCAAAGGCCTGCCGGAGAAGTGGCTGCACACCCGCGATGAACTTTACTCAATGCTGGCAGGGCCTGCCGAGAACGTCACCGTCCTTGCCACGGCCAAATCCGACACCACCGGCCAGAATGAGCCAATTCTAATGACCATCACCTATGGCAAAGGCCGCATATTCCACACCACCATGGGGCATAACGAGGAATCCATGAAGGACGTCGGATTCGTGACCACGCTGGACCGTGGCGCGGAGTGGGCCGCCACCGGGCAGGTGACGATCCTCGTTCCCGCCGATTTTCCGACTGCGGAGAAAGTGAGCGTCTGGAACCCGCCGGCCCGATAGCGCCATGACATAGTATTGACAGAAACGCGACTTTGCCGGCAAAGGGGCTGCCGTTGAACGGAAAACTCGCGGTCAAGGCAAGAAATGTGCGGAAATGCGCAAAAAATTCCGCGTTTTTTTGCTGTTCTTTCTTGATGTTCAATCCGCTTTCTGCCATTATCATAGTGTCCTATGAATTTGCAGCCAGCGACAACATCTGGAACACTGGACGAAAAGCAAAGGAGAGCTTTGGTCAGCCTGCTGGCGGATGACGACCCCAATGTGTATCGCACTGTCCGGCAAAAAATCATCTCCTACGGCCCGGCCAGCGTTCCCTGGCTGCATGAGCACACCCTGAGCGATGATCCGGTCCTGCGCCGGCGCGCCCATGAAATCGTAAGCCATTTCGCCCGCCAGACCGCCGATACGCAATTATTGGCCTTTTGTTTGAATCAGGGCGAGGATTTCGACTTGGAACAGAGCGCTTTGCTCCTGTCCCGCACGCAATACCCGGACATCAATCCCGAGGCCTACAGCGCGTTGTTGGATGATTTTGCGGGTGAGTTGCGCGACCGCCTCGATTTAAACGGCGATCCCAGCATGATTCTCAGGATCACCAGCGATTATCTCTTCCGCGAATTGAAGTTTAGCGGCGATGAACAGAATTTCTACGATCCGGACAACAGTTATTTCAATCGCGTCATGGATCGGCGCTTGGGCAATCCCATCAGCCTGAGCCTGGTTTATTTGTTGTTGGCGCGGCGCCTCCGCCTGCCCATGGCGGGGATAGGACTTCCGGGGCATTTCCTCTGCCGCTATCAATCCACGCGCACCGAAGTTTTTGTGGACGCATTTCGCGGAGGCTGCCTCATGACCAAAGCCGATTGCATCAAGCGCGTGCTGCAATTGCGCCAGCGCTTCGACGAAAGCTGCCTGGCCCCGGTCAGTTCCCGGCGCATCCTCCTGCGCATCTGCGCCAATCTGCATCAGATTTACACCCAGCGAAAGTCCGCCGAGCAGGTGGAGCGCCTCCAGCGCTATCTCATCGCGCTGGCCAAATAGGGCTGCGCTCAAGGTTTGAGCTTTGACGTCTTGTGCCTTCGTGCCAGCTTGACTTTGCCCAAGCTTGTTTTCCACCAGCGCAATTGATGCCTGGCAATCAACGGATCAATCCGCGCCATAAGGATGTGAGCCACCCGGGCTTTCATCCGGTCTAAAAAAGTTCGTGAACGCCGCCAGTCTGACATCTCGATTCGGCGGCAATGCGCCAATATCGTGGCAAAAAGCTCGCGCGCCTCGGCCACCAATGCCGGATTGGACAACCGCACCATCAGCTCGTAATTGATGCTCATGCTCCGCGCGTCCAGATTGGCCGAACCGGCATACGCAATCTGGTCGATGACAAACAGCTTCGCATGGAGAATCTGCGGTTGATACTCGTGAATTTCGACGCCTGCGGCCATGAAGCGGCGGTAGAAGCTTTGCGCGGCCATCCGCATCACGGGAAGATCGCACTTGGCGGGGAGGATCAATTGCACTTTGGCGCCGTGGCGGGCCAGGCGCATCAGCAAGCGCCGGATTTTCCACGGCGGCACAAAATACGGCGATATAATCAGCACCTCGCGCGCTTCCTTCAGGTCGTCCAGCAAGGCGCGCTTGAGGGGATTGTTCCTGCCGGGTCCACCCAGCAAAAGTTTTGCCTCGAGCGCCGAGACGGTTTTCAACAGGAACGAATTGCGCAGACGGGTAAACGGCCTGTGTTTGAAGTCCGCGCAGGCGAACATGTCGTCGAACGCCATGGCCATTTCCCGTGCCAGCGGGCTTCGCATCCTCAATCCCAGGTCGCGCCAGCCGGCGGTGACGCCGTTGCCGCGGTATTCCGCAGCGATATTAAACCCGCCGATAAAAGCCAGGACGTCATCGCACACCAGCATCTTGCGATGATCCCGAATGAAGACATGATGCAGGCTCAACGGGTTAAACCACCGGAATTCCCCGCCACTTGCCCGAAACGGATCCCAGAATGAATCCGGCAAATAAGCCGACCCCAATGCATCGACCAACACTCGAACGCGCAATCCCCGTTTACAAGCGTTGACGAGGGCGTCCCGAAACTGGTCGGCCGTCGGGCCGGCATGAAAGATGTACATCTCCAGCCGGACGGATTGGGTGGCGCCGGCGATGGCGGTCAGCATTTCCACCAGCGCTTCCTCGCCGGTGTGCAGCCATTTGTACTCCGCGTCGCAGTGTGAACTCATTGCAAGAGAATGGTACTGCACCGGGCAAAATGTCTAATGGCAAAATCTCAACGACCATTCCTGCTTATTTTCCCCGGTTAATGTTTTGCAAATCGAGGGCCGCTGACGTAAGAATTGCCATCCGCGCCGTGACTGGCTTTTGCCGGCCCCCGCGGCTTATGAAACCTGACGTGGAAATATATGATACGACCCTGCGCGACGGCAGCCAGGGCGAGGGGATCAATTTTTCGGTCGCGGACAAAATCCGCATTGCCGAGAGGCTCGACGCCTTTGGGGTGCATTACATCGAGGGCGGGTGGCCGGGCAGCAATCCCAAAGACCTGGAATTCTTCAAACGAGCTTCGCGGCGAAAATGGAAGAGCGCCAAAATCGCGGCATTCAGCATGACCCGCCGCAAAGGCGTCGCCGTGGAAAGCGACGATTTGATGCGGCAAATTCTCGAAGCCGAAACCCCCGTCGTCACCATCGTCGGCAAGACCTGGCTGCTCCACGTCACAGAGGTGCTGCGCGCCACGCCGGATGAAAACCTGTCCATGATAGGCGACACGATTCGTTTTCTCAGAGACCACGGCAAAATTGTCATCTACGATGCCGAACACAGCTTTGACGGCTGGAAAGACGAACCGGAATATGCGCTGGCCACATGGCAGGCGGCGGAAAAAGCGGGGGCGGATTGCATCGTGCTCTGCGACACCAACGGCGGCTGTCTGCCGGATGAGATCTCGAAGATCACGGCGCTGGCGAAAGGAAAACTGAACACCCGCATCGGGATCCATACGCATGACGATTGCGGCATTGGCGTGGCCAACGCACTGGCGGGCATCGAAGCAGGCGCCACCCAGGTGCAGGGCACAATCAACGGTTATGGCGAACGCACGGGCAATTGCAATCTGATCAGCGTCATCCCGCTGTTGCATTTCAAGATGAAGAAAAGAGGCGTGCCGGCGGGGTCGCTGCCGAAGCTGAAGGAGCTTTCGGAATATGTAGATGAAATCGCGAACATGCGCCACAACCCGCGCCAGCCGTGGGTCGGGCAGACGGCCTTCGCCCACAAGGGCGGCATGCACGTCCACGCCATTGACCGCGTCGCGCGCAGTTACGAGCACATCCAGCCTGACGCGGTGGGCAATTCCCGCCGCGTGCTGATCAGTGACATGTCCGGGCGCGCCAATGTATTGATGAAGGCGGAGGAACTGGGTTTCAAGCTGAAGCAGGACACGGTGGAACTCAAAACCATTGTCAGCCGGGTGAAAGAGTTGGAGAACGCCGGTTACGAATACGAAGCCGCCGAAGGCTCGCTGGCGTTGCTCATCGGCAGGACGCTCTGGCAACGCGAACCTCCGTTCGCGGTGGATTCGTATCATGTCTCGATGCGGCACGGCGCAGGTGAGTCCGTTTGTGAAGCCACCATCAAGGTGCGGGTCAAGGGGCAGGAGCATCAAACGGTTGCCGAGGGCGACGGCCCGGTCAACGCGCTCGACGGCGCATTGCGTCTGGCGCTGGTGAAGTTCTTTCCACAGTTGAAGAAAGTGACCCTGACGGATTACAAGGTGCGCATCCTCGACAGCGCCACCGGCACTGCCTCCAAAACCCGCGTGCTCATACAATCCAGCGACGGCAAGAGAGAATGGGGCACCGTCGGTGTAAGCGAGAACATCATCGATGCCAGCCTTCAGGCGCTGACGGACTCGCTGGAGTACGCCCTGTTGAAAAAATGAGCGAAATCCCCAAAGCTTACGAACCGCAGGCGGTCGAGGAGAAATGGTACAAATTCTGGCTTGACCGGAATTACTTCACTGCCAACCCGCAATCGCCAAAGCCGGCTTATTCGATTGTCATCCCGCCGCCAAATGTCACGGGAATGCTTACGCTGGGCCACGTCCTCAATAACACCATCCAGGACATACTGGCCCGCAAGGCGCGCATGGACGGCAAGGAGGTTCTCTGGCTCCCGGGCACCGACCATGCCGGGATTGCCACGCAGACCGTGGTGGAACGCACGTTGAAAAAATCCGGCGAAATCAAGCACCGCAATGATTTGGGCCGTGAGAAGTTTCTCGAAAAAGTCTGGCAATGGAAGGAAACGCACGGCGGCATCATCATCCAGCAATTGAAAAAGCTCGGCGCATCGTGCGACTGGACGCGCGAACGCTTTACGATGGATCCGGAGTATTCGTGCTGCGTGCAGAAAGTGTTCGTCGAGCTTTACAAAAAGGGACTTATCTATCGCGGCAAGCGCATGGTGAACTGGTGTCCCGCCTCGCTCACTGCGCTGTCCGATGAAGAAGTGGTGATGAAGGAACAGAAAGGCTTCCTCTATTATTTCAAAGTCGAAGTCGCGGAGGAACCGGGAACCTTTTTGACCATCGCCACAACGCGGCCGGAGACAATTCCCGGCGATACCGCCGTGGCCGTGAATCCGAAGGACCCGCGCTACGCGAAATACATCGGCAAACACATCGTGCGTCCGTTGCCAGCGGAATTGCCGCGCGAACAGAAACTCATTCCCATCATCGGCGACGAGCACGTGGATTTTGAGTTCGGGACGGGCGTTTTGAAGGTCACGCCCGCGCACGACAAGGCGGACTTTGAAATCGGGCTGCGCCACAAGCTGCCGCAGATCGATATCATGCACCCGAACGGTCACATGAACGAACTGGCCGGGGCTGATTTAAATGGACTCGACCGTTTCAAGGCGCGCAAAGTTGCCCTGGAAAAACTCAAGGAACTTGGCGCCCTGGAAAAAGAGGAGCCTTACACGAACAACGTCGGTTACAGCGAGCGCGCCGACGTGCCGATAGAGCCGCGTTTGAGTGAGCAATGGTTTTTGAAATATCCGAGCGTGGAGAAGTCCCGCGCGGTCGTGGTCGGCGGCGAAATGAAGTTTCATCCGGATCGATGGGCCAAGGTGTATGATCATTGGATGGGCAACATCCAGGACTGGTGCATCAGCCGCCAGCTTTGGTGGGGGCATCGGATTCCTGTTTGGTACGGGAGCGGGGAAGTTTACTGCGGGCTGGAAGCTCCGCCGGGAGACGGCTGGACGCAGGATCCTGATGTGCTCGATACGTGGTTTAGTTCCTGGCTTTGGCCGTTTGCAACGATGGGCTGGCCGGGAAAGACGGACACGCTGAAAAAGTTTTATCCAACCACCGATCTTGTAACCGGGCCGGACATAATTTTCTTCTGGGTGGCGCGCATGATTATGGCGGGCTACGAATTCATGGGGGACATGCCGTTCCGGAACGTCTATTTCACGGGCATCATCCGCGACAAGCAAGGCCGCAAGATGTCCAAGAGCCTTGGCAATTCACCGGATCCCCTGGACTTGATCGCCAAGTTTGGCGCGGACGCGTTGCGTTTTGGCGTCATGCGCTCGGCGCCGTTGGGGCAGGACGTTTTGTTTGACGAGCAACAGGTTGAGTTGGGACGCAACTTTTGCAACAAACTCTGGAATGCCTGCCGCTTCCGCCAGATGCAAGCTGGTGAAGTGGAAGGGGAGATTGAGCCCAAACTTCTAACCTTGGATGATAAATGGATTCTGCTCAAACTGGACCAAGCCATCACGGAATTGACCGGCGCAATTGGCGGTTACCGATTCAATGAAGCGGCCCAGATTCTCCACCGGTTTTTCTGGAGCGAATATTGCGATTGGTACTTGGAGGCCAGCAAATCTGCAATGACCAGTGGCGACTCGGCCATTAAAGCCAATACGCTGGCGGTGATCGACTTCGTTCTGTCGAATATGCTGCGATTGTTCCATCCGTTCATGCCGTTCATCACGGAGGAACTTTGGCATGGCATGGGGTATCACGAGGAATTGCCGGAAGGGCAGGGGGGCGGGACGATCATGTTCGCGCACTGGCCCAAGCCGCTGGGCCAGGTGTTTCACGAGCATTATGGGCTGGACGATTCCTGCTTGAAAGTCGTTGATAGCCGCAACCAGCTGATCACCCAGGGCCGCAACCTGCGCCAGGTCGGCAACATCCCAGCCGGCAAGAAGGTTAAGTTTATCCTGGCACCGGTTGGAAACTTGTCCGCGCACGATCTGGCCGCCATGCAGCAACTGCTGAATGCCGAAGCACTGGAGTTGAACCGCGATTACCAGCCGCCCAAAGGAACCCCCGCCGTCCACTCGGATCTGGGGGGACTCTTTCTGCCGTTGGGCGGATTGATCGATGTTGAAGCGGAAAAAGCCCGGCTGACCAAGGAACTGGCAAAGAACCAGGCAGAAATCGCCAAGGTGGAACAAAAACTGAACAACCCGGCCTTCACCCAAAAAGTGCCACCGGCAGTTTTGGCGGAACACAAACAACGACTAGCCGATTGGCAATCCAAACGCTCGCAACTGCAAAGTGCTTTCGATTCGCTGTTACTGGCTTAACTGGTAAAAGCGCTGCGTGCCGGAGATGGGATTGGTCACTGTGTACTGGCCGTTTAGGACAACGGGCGCGGGCAAATTGGTGCTCCAAGCCGCCGCTGAGAGGTTCGTGCTGGATTGCAAGGTGAATCCGGTGGCAGTATTCGTCCACGTCAAAACAACATTGGCCCCGGAACGAGTTATGGCCAGTTGCGGCTGCACCGGCAACGAAAGACTAAATATCGTTCCAGTGTCCGAACTGCCGCCAAAATACGTCGTACCGTAGAGGGTGTTGCCCGACAATACCAAGCCGGCAACCGGCGTGGATCCGTCACTGGGGAAGCCGGTAAAAGTATGCAGGGTCCTAAAGCAACTGCCATCGATGTTAACGGCAAATATCGTCCCACTTATGGGGCCAAGGCCCCCGTTCTTCGTCGTACCGTAGAGGGTGTTGCCCAATAAAGTCACTCCCGCCTCCGGATCAGCTCCATCGCTGCCGCCGGTAAAAATATACAGGTTCGTAAAACCCGTGCCATTAGTTTTGACAGAGAATACCGTCCCGGCGCTCCAGGAGCCGCCATCTTCCGTGGTGCCATAGAGGGTGTTGCCCGATAAAATCAAACCGGCCTGCGGATCACCTCCTTCGCTGCTGTCTCCGGTAAAATTATGCAGGTTGGTAAAACCCGTGCCATTGGTGGCAACGGCGAAAACCGTGCCATACCCCCAACTGCCGCCATACGTCGTCGTGCCATAGAGGGTGTTGCCCGCTATAGCCAATCCGGCCTGCGAACCAGCTGTAAACAGAAAGGGATTGGCATTGGTGGGGAAACTCTGCAGGTTCGTAAAACAGGTGCCATCGGTGTTAACTTTGAATACCGTGCCATCGGCCGAACTGCCTCCTTCACACGTCGTCCCATAGAGGGTGTTGCCTGATAAAATCAATCCAGCATACGGATTGGCTCCGTCGCAGTTGGTTCCCCCCTCGTCATAATCAGAAACTTCAGTGAAGCTATGCAGGGGAACAAGACCATTGCCATTAGTGCTGAACGCGAACACCGTGCCATTGTCCCAATTGTCGCCAAGAGCCGTCGTCCCATACAGGATGTTGCCGGATAAGATCAATCCGGCCTCCGGACCAGTTTCGTTAATGCCGTCGAAAGAATATAGGGTCGTGTAGGTCTGCGCCTCCACCCGGCTGGCAACCATTAAGCCCAACCCGGCGATCAGCGCGGACAAAAAAATCCTAGGGCGACTGAACAGATCACGGCTAATCCACAATCTCGAGGATGGATTTTGGGTCAGACTCCATGAGTTCCCTGGCTGCTCATTCATAATGCCCGGATAATGTGCCAAGGCGCAGGCGAGTGTCAAGTCTTATTTCGATCCTTCCTTGCGGCGTACCGTGGCAAGCCGTCCCGGCGCTTCGGCCCACGCTGCCGATGGTTTTGGCTCGTAGCGTTGCACATCGCTGGAGGCGCGGATGACTTCGCGCATTTCAGCCAGCGACGATAGCTCTCCGCTGGCGCGGACTTGGGTGAGCAAATTGCCCAAGGCAGTGGCTTCCACTGGACCAGTCACCACCGGCCGCTGACAGACATCTGCCGCGAACTGGCTCAAGACCTTGTTTCGCGAACCGCCGCCCACGATGTGGATCACTTCAATGCTCTCGCCGGTGAGTTCTTCGAGCGAGGCCAGGACTTCGCCATACCTGAGCGCAAGGCTTTCGTAGCAGCATCGCACCAGCTCGCCTTCGGTCTTGGGAACGGGTTGTTTGGTCTCGCGGCAAAAACCCTGAATCGCCTTCGGCATGTCGGGCGGATTGAGGAAGCGCGGGTCGTCAGGATTGACCAGGGAGCGCAACGGCGCGGCCTTGGCGGCAAGTTTCGCCAATTGAGCGTAGTCGTGTTGCGCGCCGCGCGCTTCAAACGACCGTTTGCACTGCTGAACCAGCCACAGACCCAAGATATTTTTGAGCAGACGACAAGTGCCGTCCAGACCACCTTCGTTTGTCATGTTCAAGTTCAGCGCCCGGCGGGAAAGCACCGGTTTTTGCACTTCAACGCCCATGAGCGACCATGTGCCGGAACTGATGTAAGCCCAGTTCGCCTTGCCGGTGTGGGCCGTGGGGACACCCGCCACGGCGGAGGCGGTGTCGTGCGACGGCGGCGCCACGACTTTCACTCCGGGGAGGCATGTTTTCAGCCTGCCTAATGTCGTGCCGGGCGGAACGATCTTCGGCAGGAAATGGGTGGGCAAACCAAGTTTTTTGAGGAGCGGCAAAGACCAGTTGCGCCGCAGCGGATGCACGAATTGGGAAGTCGAGGCGATGGTGAATTCGGCGCGCTTGGCTCCGCACATCGCCCAATGAAAAAAATCGGGCATGAAGAGCAGGCAATCCGCCGCCTCGAGCAGCGCAGGCGCCTCGGCCTGCCAAGCCAGCAACTGATAGAGCGAGTTCAACTGCATGAACTGAAGCCCCGACTGGGCGAAAATCTCCGCGCGCGGCACTTTTTTGAACGCCTCTTCCATCAGACCGTTGGTGCGGGCATCGCGATAATGATACGGCTGGCCGAGCATTTCGTTGTTTTTGTCCAACAGCACAAAATCCACCCCCCAAGTGTCCGCGCCCACGGAAACGATGGCGTTACCGAACCTCCTTCCGGCCAGGATGAGGCCGTTTTGGACCTCCGCCCAAAGTCGCAAGACGTCCCAGCGTAACGTGCCGGCCAGCGACACCGGGCCATTGGGGAAACGGTGGATTTCTTGGAGCCGGATTTTTCTGCCGTTCCACAAGCCCGCCATGACCCGGCCGCTTTCCGCGCCCAGATCGACAGCGAGATATACTTTTTCGGCCATAAGATTTTCTCAAAGTTTGCTCTTCAAATAGGTGCCGTATCCGATGATGACGGTGGACAGGATCAGCGTTGCGATGCCCGCCGCGATCAGGCCATGCGCCTTCCTGCTCGAGCCTTTCCATTCGTGCAAAACCCACCCCCACATGGTGCTAAAGATGATGATGCTCGCCATGTGCAGCGTCCAGGAAGCGAATTTGTACCTGCCCATCTGCGTCTCGCCCATCGTGTAGAAGAAGAATTGAAAGTACCATGTTGTGCCGGCCAGCGCGGAAAAAAGGTAGTTGCCGAGCATCGGGACTTTGAGATCGGCCGTCGCGAGCGCCGTGCCTGAAGCCGTCAATCCGGCGTGTTCCGGTCGAACCTCTGATGCGAGATATTGATAGCCGGTGCGATTTTTGATGTTGAGCAGCATGCACCAGATGAAGTTGGTGGTGAATCCCCCCAGCAGCACCACAACCAATTTGGGCAAGCCGGTCCAAAGCGTGGAGGTTCCCGCTGCCGCCGAAGCTTCGCCAATCGGGATGCCGGCCGTGAGAGCGAACGAAAAGCAGGCGCTCATAATGCCGGAGAACGTGGCGACAAAAAAGCCCTTGGTGAAATTGAATTCGCCGATGACGTTTCTCTTTTCGGCCTCCGGCATTTCACGTTCCTTGGTCAGGCCGGCGTAGGCCGCCACCGCTATGCCGAGCAAGCAGACAAAAACGCCCAGGAGTGTGATTTGGCCGGAAGCGCTGGAGGCGATCTGTATGATGTTCTCGGCCACTGGAATTTTCGGGAAAAACGCTTTGACGACAGGCGGCAGCAGCGTGCCAAGCGCCGCGCAATAGCCCAGCGCCACCCCCATCCCCAGCGACATGCCCAAGTAACGCATCGTCAATCCGAAAGTCAGCCCGCCAAAACCCCACATCGCGCCGAAGAAATACGTCCACCAAAGCGTGCTGAGGGGTTGCCGGCTGATCACGCCAAAAACGTCTTTGCTCAACAACGAGGCCAAAACCACCGGACAGATAATCCACGAGAAAAACCCGCCGACCAGCCAGTAAGTTTCCCAGGACCACTTCTTGACGCCTCGATACGGAACGTAAAAACTTCCGGAGGCCAGGCCGCCGAGCCAGTGAAAAAAGACGCCTAGGAATGGATTCATGCCTAAACGGATTGCAGTTGGGGTGAACGGATCATTTCCGATTGCTCAGGACGTTTTTTTCGTAGCGCTTGATTTCCTCCAGCCACACCGCCCCAACTGGCGCGCCCTTCTCCAGACAGTGATAATCCCAAACCGCGCCGAATGGCAGTGTTTTGGCTTCCTCCATCAAGGCCAGCCGCGAAGTGTAATCGCCCTCGCATTCCAGCTTCTTGTATTGGGCGTGCGGCTCGAGCATGGCGCAGCACAGGGCGCGCAGCATGTTGCGCGTGCCGATGACCCACGCTGCGACACGGTTGATGCTGGCGTCAAAGTAATCCAGACCGATGTGCGCGCGCCCGAGGTAATCGCCCCGCACCAGTTCCTGCGCGATGGCCTGCAAATCGTCGTTGAGAATGACGACATGGTCGCTGTCCCAGCGCACCCCACGGCTGACGTGCAGCAGAACCTCCGGCACAAAGCACAGCATCGACGATATCTTGTCCGCCATGTTTTCCGTCGGGTGATAATGGCCGGCGTCGAGGCAGACGAGCTTTTGGTTTTTGACAGCGTAGCCGAGGTAAAACTCGTGCATGCCCACGGTGTAACTCTCCGCGCCGATGCCGAAAAGCTTGCCTTCGACGGCGTCGAGATTGTGTTTGGGGTTCAGCTTTTTCTTGAAAATCTCGTCGAGCGATTGCTCCAAACGTTCCCGCGGCCCGCGCCGGTCGGCCGGCGTGTCCTTCATTCCGTCGGGTATCCAGACGTTGGTGACGGCGGCACTGCCCAGCACCCGGCCCATGGCCGCGCCAATTTCGCGGCTGGCCTGGCAATGCGCGATCCAGAATTGGCGGATGGCCTTGTCCGGATGCGACAGCGTGAAGCCGCTGGCCGCCTTGGGATGCGAAAAACAGGTGGGATTGAAATCCAGCCCGATGCCGATGGACTTGGCCCAGTCAATCCAGGTCTTGAAATGGCGCGGCTCGATTTCATCGCGCCCGACGCGTTTGCCAGCGGGAACCTCGGCATAGCAAGCGTGCAGATTGAAGCGGTGTTTGCCGGGAATCAAAGACAGCGCCATCCCGGCGTCGGCGCGGAGTTCGTCCGGGGTGCGGGCCTTGCCCGGGTGATTGCCGGTCACGGCCAGCCCGCCTCCCAGCCCGCCGCCAATGTTTTCAAAGCCCCCCACATCATCGCCCTGCCAGCAATGGAGCGAAACCGGCACTTTGGCCAGTGCGCCGCGGACTTTGTCAGTGTCCAGACCGAGCGCGGCGTAGCGTTCGCGAGCCAGTTTATATGATGCTGCGATATTTCTTGGGGTGCTCATGTTCGTGTCGCGGAACTTTCGCTGAATTTAGTGCTCCTGCCAAGGCGAATTTGGACTGGACGAAAAAAACGTGTAGTGTAGTTCTGTCTTAGGCATGAGGCTGACAGGTTCAGCGCATTAGAAGCGGAAATCATTATGAGCGAGAAAGCAATATTGCAATTGGATGGGAAGGCGTTCGATCTTCCCATCGTCACCGGCACGGAACGCGAAAAGGCGGTCGATATTTCGGCGTTGCGTGACACGACAGGCTACATCACGCTGGACGATGGCTACGCCAACACCGGCGCCTGCAGGAGCGCCATCACATTCATCGACGGGGAAGAAGGCATCTTGCGCTACCGTGGCATTCCGATTGAGGAACTCGCGGTCCAATCCAGGTTCGTTGAGACCGCCTATTTGGTGATATATGGGAAGCTGCCCTCCCAGGCGCAATTGCAGAAATTTTCCAATCTCCTCACGCAAAATCAAAATCTGCACGAGGACATGAAGCATCATTTCGAAGGCTTTCCTCGGGCGGCGCACCCCATGGCGATTCTTTCGGCCATGATCAACGCCAGCAGTTGTTTCTATCCCCCTTTGATGGGACAACCCAGCCGCGACGAGTTCGACGGGCAGGCGGCACGGCTCATTTCACAGGTGCGAACCATCGCGGCCTTTTCCTACCGCAAGTCCCGTGGATTGCCCTTCATCTACGCCAAACCGGAATACGATTACACTTCCAACTTTCTGCACATGCTCTTTTCCAATCCGTATGCGGATTACGATTTGCAGCCGGAAGTGGTGAAGGCCCTGGACCTGATCTTCCTACTCCATGCCGATCACGAGCAGAACTGCTCGACCTCGACCGTGCGAATGGTGGCCTCGAGTGAGGCAAATCTTTTTGCCAGCGCCGCCGCGGGGGTATGCGCGCTGTGGGGGCCGTTGCACGGCGGGGCCAACCAGGCGGTCATCACCATGTTGCAGGAAATACACAATTCCGGGGATGACGGGCACCGGTTTATCGAGGCGGCCAAGGATAAACACAGCGGCAAGCGGTTGATGGGCTTCGGCCACCGCGTTTACAAACATTACGATCCGCGCGCCAAAATCATCAAGGAAGCCTGCGACAACCTGCTCCATATCCTGCACCGCGAAGATCCGCTGCTCGACATCGCCAAAAAGCTGGAACAGGCCGCCTTGCACGATTCCTATTTTGTCGAGCGCAAACTGTACCCCAACGTGGACTTTTACAGCGGCATCATTATGAGGGCCATTGGGATTCCGACGGAAATGTTCACGGTGATGTTTGCCATCGGGCGCATGCCGGGCTGGATCGCCAACTTCAAGGAAATCCTCGATGAACCCCGCAAGCGCATTTCCCGTCCGCGGCAGATTTACGTTGGGCCAACGAACAACCATTACGTTCCAATCGAAGCGCGCCCGTGACCAGGGCTACGGATTCCCGTCGTGGATTTAACTTGCCATGGCCGGGGCTTCTCCCTAAACACATCCCGCTGGGTTGGTAGCGGATGAGATTGGAATGTGGTATTTTTGAGCCGTTCAGCCAGTTTAGCTCAGTGGTAGAGCAACGGTTTTGTAATTCTACGAGGCGTTTTTGCCATTATTAGCAACCTGCCCTTTCCCTTGTTTTACAAGGGTTTACTCAATTTCAGCGTTTGCTATAGCTGACTCCATTTTGCCTGAAAAACAGCAACCCGTATCCAAATGCGATATACAATTCTTGCCGTCAAAGCAACGCGACGGGATACTGTCGCACAAGTGAATCGGATGAGGCGAGCGTTAGACCGTGGGCCATCGCCTGGCAGATCAACATCCGGTCAAAGGGATCACGATGGAGCCCCGGCAATCCGCTCAACTGCGCCACGGCAGCTTCGTCCAACACCAGCGCCGCGATCATGTGCTTGTCGCGTTGCTGCGGAACAAACTGCGCGGGCGGTTGCGGCAAAGGCAATTTGCCGAGGCTGTGCTTCAAGGAAATCTCCCAGAAAGAAACGGCGCTCAAAAACACCGTGTTCTGAGGGTCGCGCACTGCGGTTGCGACCAGCGGGGACAATTTGGTATCGCCAGCCACGAGCCAAAGAAACTCGCAGGTATCCAGCAGAATCCTCATTTGCCTTCAAACGCCTGCAACACGTCTTCCGGCAATGGGGCGTTGAAGTCATCCGGCACCGTGAACTGGCCCTTGGCCAAACCAATCGGACGCGGCTGGGAAAGCGGAGGCGGATTCAGGATGGTGAGCAGCCCGGACGCCTTCTCCGGCAGAGCCTCAGCGCCTTTCGATGAAACGCGCCCGTGGTCAATTTCGACTTCAAGTGTCAAATAGCTCATGTTTTTCCTTAGTAGCGTTCCAGGTCGCGCGCCAAGAGCACCAGATTCGGAAGAACCTTATCGCCAAAGATGCGGCGACGCCGGGCAGCCGCGTCCGGCCAGCGAATGCGGCGTTTCTGTTTACCGTTTGACGGCGCCTGATT
>JBKQUS010000019.1:0-7736 GCA_052325505.1 Limisphaerales bacterium | reverse complement strand
TGCACGCCAAAAACCAACTCGCCCACGGCTCCTGGGTCCTGCAACTGATGTCCCCAAAACCGGCCTGAACCCCCTGTGTATAACTTTTATGAAAAAACACTTTCCAAACCAGAGAACAACTTTGTGGTAAATCCCTCTGATCTTTGTGGCAATTCCCTACACGGTCGCCGTTGGCGGGGCTTCCCAGCGCGGTTCGGGAGGTGTCGGCGCGATCGTTTCTTTGAAACTGGCCCAGTAGCGCAGCGGCAGCAGGGCCAGGACAATGAGCGCGGCCTGGCTGAAGTCGAAGGCCATGAGCCACGGGAACGCCTTGTCCATCCAGCCGTAGGAATGCAAACCGATGCCCAGCATGTTGACGCCGAACCACGAGAAACTCGTCACGATGTTGCCAAAAACCGCCATGGCCATCAGGCCCCGTTGCTTGATCATCCCGCCCCAGCGCGCGTGCAGGATAATGGCATTCCACAAAACGATGAGCAGGGCGCCGTTCTCCTTGGGGTCCCAGCCCCAGAATCGGCCCCAGGATTGATCGGCCCAAATCCCGCCGAGAATGGTGCCGACAAAACTGAAGAGCGTCGCGAAACAGACGATGCCATAGACCATCCGCCCCAGCGCCTGCGCCGTCGCGGCCGTCAGCGTGCGGGTAAAGACGCCGCGCACGATGTAAATCACCGCCAGCAATCCCGCCACAAACATCGACGCATAACCGGCTGTCACCACCACCACGTGGGTGGCGAGCCACAAATTGGTGTCCAGCACCGCCTGCAACATTTCCATCGTGTCGCCGTTGAGCGCCAGGTGATGGGCGATGATGAGGGTCACGAACCCGATGAATCCCGCCACGACCAGGCCAATCGCGCCCTTGTAAATCCGTTCCAGGATGATGCCCAGCAGGCATGCGCCCCAGCCGATGAAGATCGCCGAGGAATAAAGATTCGTCACCGGCGGACGCCCTTCCAGATACATTCGAAAAACCAGCCCGATCGTATGGATGACAAAAGCCAGCACGAGCAGCGCGAACCCGCTGCGCCGCACCCATTCCGAGAGGTTGATCCAGAACAGGCAGCCCAGCAGCAGGGCCGCGACGTAAATGACCATGGCTTTGTAAAACGGTTCGATCTGGTTGAAGAAGAATTCCTGGCCGCCCTTCTTCAATGCCGGATAAAGATCATTCACGTTCAGCCAGACCCGATAGCCCGACACTGCCCGGTTGAATTCCTCGGGTTGATTGCCTTTGGCGGCGGTGGCCATGGCCGCGTAAGAGGTGGCGGCGGGGCTGATTTCCTCGGAGTGCAACGATTCCAGCAGGCTGTTGCCGATGTTGGCCCAGGCCGTGCGCGGCTGGCCGGATGCAGGCGGAATAATCAGCGGGCCGGCGAGCTTGGCCAATTCTGAATAACGGTCGAACGCCGCCGCGATGCGGTTCAAATCCTGGGAGTTGGCCTCTTTGCCCTCCTTGCTCTGCTCCAACGCCAGTTTGCCCGGAACGATGAACACCTGATACGCCTTCAGTTCCTGCGTGAAATCGCGCGTGCCTTCCGGTTCGAGACTGTTTTTGAGGTGGTTATACAGGACCAGGCTGTTGACCAGATGGAGCAAGTCCCTTTGATACGGCGTGCGCGACTTGACCGCATCGTCCTTGTCTTTCTCGGAATTCATAACGGCCTGCGCCTGGTCTTGCAGGTGCTCCAACTGATTGCTCATGTCGTTGAACGAGTAATATTCCAGGCCCGCGTTCTGCGTGCCAAACGATCCCTCCAGGTCGGGATGTTGCACGCGGAAAAACTTCAGGCTGTCGGCCAGTTGCGGCTGGGTCATCGTGTCCAGCAGCCATTCCGTCGCCGAAAGCGGCGGGGCGTTGGAGACGCGGACAATGGACCGCCCGCTGATGCTCAACAAGGCATTGCGCGCGACGGAATCCAGCGGCTGCACGCGGCCATCCATCAAAACGGGAAGCCGGCCGAAGGCGGCAATGTCAAAACCGTTCTTCGGTTTCGGCGCCTCGAAGCCGCCAAGGAACCAGGCGGCGAAAACGGCGACAAGAATCCACGGCATCCACTTCTTCATGGCTCACCCTTTCCAATCCTAATCAAGGTATTTGTGGTAGGGCGAGGCTCCCGCCGAGCCGCCCTCCCGGGAGGGGCGAGCGCCGCGAGCCCCTGAACATCTGAGAGATAATTTGACGACATTTTCACGCTTGGAATCTAATCCTAATCTTAATCGGAGTTTTCATGACGCACTCCTCCCATTCCTAATCAAGGTGTTTGTGGTAGGGCGAGGCTCCCGCCGAGCCGTCCTCCCGGGAGGGGCGAGCGCCGCGAGCCCCTGAACATCTGAGAGATAATTTGACGACATTTTCACGCTTGGAATCTAATCCTAATCTTAATCGGAGTTTTCATGTCGAACTTCTTTTCCCATTGCCCTGGGCCGGCGCCAAGACGGAGTCCAGGGACGTTCGTTGCGGCGGTGCGGATTCAAGCGACTGGGCGCGTTTCCGGGCGAATCCGCTCAGGTGCATCAGGAACTGGACGACCAATCCCAGCGCCACAAGGCTGCAAGCCACATAAGGCGTGATCGAGGCCGGATTGCGCACCACTTGCAGAATCGTGCCGCGGTCGCCCGGCTCGAAGCTGGCCTGGTAATAGGTTTCGCCCCGGTAGCGCAATGGGCTGTTCATATAAATCTTCACGTCGCGGTCTTCGCCCGTCGCGGCATCGTGCAGATGGACGTTGCTCGAGTAATTCTTTGGAATGTCCGTGCCGGGATACAAATCATGATGAAACGCCAGCAGTGTCATGCTGTAGGGCTTGTAATAGCGCACCGGGCGCAACGCGATATGCCAGGTGCGTCCGCCAAAAGTGAAACTCTGCGGCTGGGTCAGCGAGGTGTTCCCCAGAATGCTGCCCAGGCTGTTTTGCAGTCTCTCAAACTCGGGATACCGCGTCATCCATGTGGATACCGTCCAATCACCCACCGGCCCCTTGTCCGAAACAACTTGAATCAAAGCCGCAGGATTGTCTTCGGAGTCCATTTCCGTGGTGAGCGGCGCGGGACTGAATAGCAACTGCCGCCCGATGCCCTCCGTGGCCTTGATCTTCTCGCCTTCGCCGGTCATGGGGCCGGCTGGCATGGAATTGGGCAGGTACCTCTCCACCCGCAAGGCGAAGGGCAAGTCAGGCGTGCGAATCTCCCCGCCTTTGGCCAGCACCGATTCAGGAATGACCACCACTTTGTCCTTGTCGGGGTCCGTCACGTCCACCACCGCCAGCTCCGCCCGGCGGGGGGCTTCGGAATAATTCTTTGTTCCGCCCACCTCGATGCGCATCGTGCTTTCCACCTGGAAAATCTCGGTCATGAACTGCCCGATGAGCAGGAAAATCAGGCCGCTGTGAACAAGGAGGATGCCATATTTCCTCGGCGTGAACCGGAAGCGTTTGACGTGGGCCGCCAGCAGATTGGCCAGCAGCACCAGCCCGATGAGCCAGCCGCCGGGGAAAACGGGAATGCTCAACCGCCCGCCTCCCGGCGTCCAATAGACGAAGAAACTGCGGAAGAACTTCGCCTGCGCCGCGTACAACCCCAGATCCACCTGCGCCAGCGTGCCGACGAAGACCAGAATCAGCGCCGCGACCAGACACGCCACGGTCAACCGCAACGAAGTAATGATGCTGATAAAGCGATGCATCATGTCAGTGCAGGCAAAAAAGTCATATATCATTGATAGCGAACAACTTGCGCATTTTTTGGATGGCGAACTTCATATCAATATTGGGGATTATTTGGGCTTATTACGGATAGTGAACTGTTTTCACAAATTTCACAAATTCTTCCATTTCCTCCCCCACCACCGGGCCGTCGCCGGACAACTTATAGAACCATGTATTATCGCCATGCGGGACCATGACCGCGACCAGTCGGGCCGCCTGGCCTGTCTTCGGATCCGTGCCGGCGAAGTCCACCAATGTCGCCCGCCCGCCCGCCGTGTCAAGCGGCTGGGTGACGGTGGCCAGTTGGTCCTGCGCGACCGGCGGCAAGCCGAGTTGTCTCCGCCAGCGATTGACATTGGCAAAAACACCCCCCACGTCACCCGGGAAAAAGCTGATATTGACGCTGGCAGTCTTGCCCTGTCCATTCGCAGCGGAGTAGCTCTTGAAGATCATCGCCCCCGCCGGCTTCTCCGTCCAATTCGGCGGCAGCGTCCATTTGGGTTGCTCCCCCGAGGTTTCCGCCGGGGCCGCAGCCAGACTGGCATGCGGACTGGGCATGGCGGCGTCGAAAGCTGGGACTGGCGGCGCTCCGCTTCCGGCGGCGTTGAAATGAATGGACCTCAGCAATTCCAGAAAGGCCGGCTTCGCGTCCGCGACCGTGTCTTTTGCGCCCCGCATCTTGAAGAACCAAGTGGCGCCGTCTTTGGGAAGGCTGGCCACGACAGTGCGGCTGGACGCCCCGGGAATATCGTAGAGGCGTCCCGGCAACGAGTCGATGGCGACAGGCTCGGAAGTGATCTTGTCCGCATCCACCGGAGGCAATTGCAGTTCATTGCGCCAGCGATTGACGTTGTCCAGTTCCGTCCCGACCGATCCCGGGAAGGAAAAGATGGCGACTTCGGCCTTGCCGGCGCCTTTGCCCGGAATGAGGAAATTACCCAGGCGGATGCTGGTCGGGGCCAATTCCTGCCAGCCAGCGGGAGTGGTCCAACTGACGGGAGCCGAGCTGACGGGGATGTCCGAGGCAGGCATCGATGAATCCATGCCCATGCCCTGCGGCGCGGCGGCAGGCTGAACCGGGGCGGACTGCTCTTTCGGAACGGTGTAGGTCTTTATGCCGTCGTCCGCGCGAACGGCCCAGGGCACGGCCAGCCCTCCAACCACAAGAGCCAGCGCCGGAATCCGATAAGAACAAGTGAATCTCACCATAATTAGACAAACGATACCATGTCTGCATTCGAGCAAAAGCTGTATTTTGAAGTTTTTGCCAGATTGACGGATAGGTCCAGAAAATCGGTAACACGGCAACGTAGCGGCAACATGTTGCTGGATTCCTCAAAAACATAGTGCTTCAACAAGCGAACCGGCGGTGGTATTATGGAAGTTTAACATGTGGGCTTTCCTTTTCAAACCTCGTCACATGCCGGGTGTTCGACCGCGGAAACCGCATTCCGTCCGGACTCATGTTGTCCTCGCGCTGTTGAGCGCGACAGTGTCTTTGATTTTGCTTGCTGGTGTCTATACAACCAGTTTTCTGGTTACATTGATTTGGACCATCGCCACGAAGACGAAACTGAAAAGCGTGGAGGAGTTGCCGTTGTGGACTATTCCAGTTTGCATTCTTTCGCCCGTTTTGCTGTTCATTGCAGTGGTTTGGCGCTTTAGATTGATTGAGCGATTAGCAAGGTTCATCCGGGAAGAAGATGAAAAAATGAAGCATAACCATGTTGCTGCTCCAGTAAAAAGGCCATGAATGCGTCCTGGAAAATTGACAAATAGAATGTGCAAACATCAATTTCGGGGGACCGCCCCTTTCAGAGTGCCACTGGCCACCAATGTTCTTCTCCTGCTCTTCCTCATTCCATTGTCCAGCCTCGCAGCGACGCTGAAGGTCCCTCCCGCCGCCGACGGGGCGGGGATTCAACAGGCGCTGGAACAGCTTGGCGCCGGGGCTGAAGTTGTTTTGAGCCGCGGGACTTACCTCGTCCATCAGCCGATTATCCTGCGTCAGGATGGGCAGACGTTGCGAGGGGCCGGGCCGGAGACGATTCTGTACCTGGCCGACAGCGCCAATTGCACCGTCGTGATCCTCGGACCGCCGAAGGACAAATCCAAAGGGCCGACACAGCGCCTGCGGCTTTCCGATCTGCTCGTGGACGGCAACCGGACCCACCAACAGAACGAACTTTGGCGGGTTCTTACCAATGGCGTCTTTATCAATAACAACGGCATTCATGTCTGCGACGTGGATAATTCCACCATCGAGCATGTCACCTGCCGCAGTTGCCGCTCCGGCGGGCTGGTGTCCACCGGGCGGACGCGGCGTCTGACCGTGCGGGACTACACGGCTTGCGACAATCAATTTGACGGGCTGGCCTGTTACCACACCGAGGACAGTCATTTCAGCCAGTTGAACCTGCACGACAACCTCGCGGCGGGCATCTCACTGGATCTGGAGTTCGACCATAATGTCATTGAGGGCGCGGTTCTGACTGCCAACGACTTGGGCATTTTCATGCGGGATTCGCACAACAACGTGTTTGAAGGGGTGACGATCCGCCACAACAGGCACGACGGTGTTTTCATGGCGCAGACGGGCGAGATAAGCCGCTATGGCTGGTGGCTTGTCCCCGCCACCGAATGCACCGGCAACCGCTTTAACAATTTGCGGGTGGAGGAGTGCGGCGGCAGGGCTTTCCGGGTCAACGACGACTCCTGCACCAACAACTTCATCAACGGCGGGCAATTTCTGGACAATGCGCAAGGCGGCCTTTCCCAACCCCGGACCAATCTTGTCATCACGCACGATTTGATCGTGCATGCCCTTGGCCCCATGCTCCCTTAGCCTTTCCCTTCCTTTTTATGCCCGGCGGGCGGGCGATTAAGTCCGTGTTCATCCGTGGTTGAAAAGTCTGAATCCCGAAATATTTTCACGGCATTTGTCCATCTGGCCGTGCAATGATGAAAATCAAAAAGACACAATTATCCATGAGGAAAAAATTTAAAAATGCCAGAATCCGTCCAACGCAGAGCGCAGCTTGTGACGGCTCCGTGCCGGATTGTTGAGGCTTTGTTTTGTCCCGGCTCACCGCACAAACATGTGGGGTATGAGCGCTTGCGATCTGCTCCTTCCGGCCTGATGTTTTTGTACAGAACTCAGCATGAAGATGTCCGAGATCACAAATGCCTGTTGCCTTTGGGTGCCGAATCCCGAAAAACGGAGGAACGCGGGTACCGGGAGGCGTGATTCGTATCGTCCATCAAAAATGCCCATGTTACAGAAAGCCAAACAATCGTCCTCCGGCTTTACGCTGATTGAATTGCTGGTGGTCATCGCCATCATCGCGATTTTGGCGGCAATGCTGCTGCCCGCTTTGGCCAGGGCGAAACTGAACGCCAAGCGCGTGCAATGTATTTCGAACCTCAGACAGTGGAACATAGCCTTCAATCTGTATTGCAACGATTCCCAAGGCAGCATGCCGATGGGCTGGTATGCAGTGGATGCCAGTTATCCGGCTTCCATGGGAGAGTGGTCGATGGCCTTGAAGCCGTACATCAACACCAACATCAATATATGCCTCTGCCCAATGGCGACCACGTTTCGAAGCACACTCGGCGCCAACGTATATACGACCCAAAATGTGCAGTATCTGGCATGGGGAATCATGGGGACAAATGGTTACGCGCTCGAGAACTGGGGCGCCCCCGGCCTCTACGGCAGTTATGGAATCAACGGCTGGATGTATAATCCGCCCAGCGTCCCGACTTCTGACATCCCGGCAAACGAAGTTGCTTCTTTCTGGCGGAAATTGACACCCGCACTCGTAGGGCCCGGCGGATTGCCGGTGTCAGCTCATAATGTGCCGTTGTTTGCCGATTGCGCTTATGATGGAAGCCAACCGTCTGAGGCGGACCCCATCCTTTAGACCACGGAGCACTGAAAATAAGCGCGACTTTTACGGCTTGCTGTCACTTCTATTTTTAGTTGTCTGCCGTTCATTCCGAGTTTCAAAACCCTTTCGAAAAGAG
>JBKQUS010000018.1:0-18166 GCA_052325505.1 Limisphaerales bacterium | reverse complement strand
AACAATACCGATGGCTTCGCCAAGCAGTGGACAATCAACGAAAACTGGAAAGGATTATTGACCGGATGCAAACACTTTCACGGCAAATCATGTTTGAAACTGTGCCCGGAGTCGTCCGACGCAAACGCCTGAGCAAGAAAGTTTTAGGCCTTAACTAAGGGCCATTCAGGACAGACCCTTTCAGGACTGACCCTTTCAAGATCCGAGGACTTCTGTGATCCTTTCGCTTTCGCGAAGGGCGCGAAGATCACGAAGAGAAAAATCCACCCTGCGGTGATAAATCAAAATCTCGCGGCGAGTTGGCACCAATAGTCAGACGGCACCCGTGCTGCAGCAAAACTACAGCACTGGGACCGACGTAAAATGCCCGAATGCGAGTGAAGTTCCTGGCAAGGGCAGATCGTAAAGGCTTTATTGACAAAGAGTTGCAGCCACTTGCCACCCGGCCCCGGTCAAAATGCACAAAAGTGGCGTAAAATCAGGGTTTTTCGGGGGGGCCAGCCACCCTTAATTCTTGCCGAATCTTATTGAGTTTTGGGCCAAAATGGCTTAAAAACAATGCGATGACACTGGTTGCCATTTGGCGGACTAGCCTGGAGTGTAGGGTGTTCCGGGCAAAGATGGTGATGGGGTCGATGAAGAAATGGACGGCTTCTAGCCTCGTCATGGACTGTTTCTGTGCAGGAACGGTCGTTTTTCCCCCGTGCGAAAGCCTCCTGCCATGAAGACCGATTCCAGCCAACGCCGTGTGGTGATAACCGGGATGGGGGTCATTTCGCCCAGCGGCAGGGATTTGGATACTTTCTGGGCCAATGTGCGCGGCGGGATCAGCGCGGCGGCGCCCGTGACCCGTTTCGACGCCAGCAAGCTGCCCGTCAAAATCTCGGCGGAGGTGAGGGACTTCGACATTTCGGACTATATCACCAGCCGGAAATCGGAGCGGTTTGATTTGAGCGTCCAATATGCGGTAGCGGCGGCGACGCTGGCGGCCAAGGACGCCGGGATCAATTTGGGCACATTGGACGAAGACCGGGTGGGGGTGGTGGAGGGAACAACGGTCAGCGGCATGGAAAGCATCATCAAGGCGCACGACAGCTACAAGGATGGCAATCATAATTTCCGGGCGGTGCATCCCTACAACGTCCTGGCCGGATACTGCGGGGAGGGAAGCAGCGCCATCAGCCTGCATCTGGGGATTCACGGTCATGCTGTGACTTATTGTTCGGGCGGGGCGTCGGGCGCGGACGCCATCGGCCACGCGGCGCGCATGATCAGGCTGGACGATCTGGATGTGGTGCTGGCGGGCGGTTCGGAAGCGTCGCTGGAGAATTCGTATGTGGGCTTTTGCCGCATTCGGGCCATGACCGAGCAGGAGGGCAGTCCGGCCCGGGCCATGCGGCCCTTTGACCGGTCGCGCGACGGTTTCCTGCTGGGGGAAGGCGCGGCATTTCTCGTGCTGGAAGAACTCTCACACGCGCTGGGACGCGGGGCGCGGATTTATGCGGAAATCGCCGGGCACGGCCAAAGTTGCGAGGCCTACCACGTCACCGAGCCGCATCCCGACGGCGTGGGTTACGTCCGGGCGATGGAAAAGGCGTTGCGCAACGCCCGGGTGGATCCGTCCGAGGTGGGTTACATCAACGCCCACGGTTCGGCCACGCCGCAGAACGATCCCATCGAAACCAAGGCGGTCAAAACCGTTTTGCGGGACCACGCCCAACGGGTGGCGATCAGTTCGACCAAGCCCGTCACAGGGCATTTGATGGGGGCGGCGGGCGCACTTGAGACGATGGTTTGCGCGCTGGCCCTACGGCACCAAGAGATCCCCCCCACCATCAACCTGAACGAACCGGACCCGGCCTGTGACCTGGATTACGTGCCCGGCGACGCGCGTTCCTACCCGGTCAAGGTCGCCGTGAATTTGAGCGCGGGTTTTGGCGGCCGCTACTCCTGTCTGGTGCTGAAGACGGCAGAAAGCTGATGAACACCCTCGACGTCATCAAAATCACCGCCCTCACCGCAACGGTGTTCAATATCTTGTTGACGTTGCTGGTGCTGGGGCGGGATTTTCGTTCGACCCTGCATCGCGTCTATATGTTGTGGGGGACATCCATCACGCTATGGAACTTTGCCATCTTTCAACTCAGCCATCAAAACATCACGCAGGAACAGGCCTTCTTTTGGGCCAAGGTGTTGCAGGTGGGGGTGATTTTCACGCCGATCAGTCTGTTCCATTTGTCGCTGGTCATTTCCAGGACGAGGGTGGGCCGGATCCTGCCGGCTTTGTATCTGGCCCATATCATTCTTGCGGCCAGCGTTTTTTTCAATTGGTTCATCATTGGCGTGCGGCAACTGGACGTTGGCTACTGGTCGGTCCCTGGTCCCGGCTTTCTAATCTTCAGTTGTATTTACCCGGTGATTTCGGCGGCGATGCTGGTGCTGTTATATCGCAAGCAAAGGGAAGCGCCGCCGATCCAGCGCACGCGGCTGCGGGCCTTGCTCCTGGCCATTGTGGTGTTGTGGGTTTTCGGGAGCAACGACATGCTGCCGATTTGGGGTTTCGACACCTACCCATTCACGCATATCAAATTTTATCCCACCAGCAGCCTGGCGGCCATCCTCTACGCGATGATCGTCGGCTACGGCGTTTTGCAGCATCAACTGCTGGACATACATGTGACCTTGAGCCGTTTCGCGGCCCAGTTTGTGCGCCTGGTCTTTATGCTGCTGGTGGGATTCTGCCTGCTTCTGCTCTTGTCCCGCCTTGAGCCGGGAAGTTTTTCGACGTTTTCGTTTGTCGTTTCGATGGTGGTGCTGACAGCCAGCGCGGCGGCGGCGTCACTTTTCTTTCCGCAGTTTTTCGGCAAAGGCACCGACGCCCTGGAACGGCAGCTTCTGGGCGACCGTTTTGAATGCCAGACACGCGTGCAGAATCTTCTCCAGACCATGAAATCCTTTCCCGAGCCGGAACAATTGTTGCAGGAATTGGACGCGCTTCTGGCCGGCACGATGGAGGTGCGAAGTTACCAGATTATCCTGCTGGACGACACGACGCGCGGGTTTGTGCTGCTGCACTCTCATCCCGTGCGGACAGCCATTGATTTGTCCGATTTGAGCGTCGATTCCCCCGTCTTCCGGTTTTTTCAGCAGACGCGCGCCCAATCGCTCCCCTGCAATCTGGTGTATGACGCGGAGCGGGAATCGCTGCTGCAACGGGACGCGCGCCAGCAATTGAAACCGTTTGAGCCTGAGTTCTGCTTCCCGTTTTTCGCCGGCAATGAGCTGGTCGGCCTGATGTTGCTGGGGCCGAAGGACAATGGCGACCTGTTCACGCCGCACGATCTGCGGTTGCTGACGGAGTTGTCCTCCAATCTGGGCCTGTTGCTCAACCAAATCCGGTTGAGGCAACAGTTGCAGGCTGTGCATGAGCAGGATTTGATGGGCCGCATGTCGCGCGGGCTGGCGCACGATCTGAACAATTTGCTCACCCCGGTGCAGACCTTGTTGCAACTGTTGCAGGAGTCCAAGTTGAATCAGGAGGCCATCGATGAATTGTTGCCCATGGGACTGCGCAACCTGGAAACTGTCCGCACCTATGTCAACGAGGCACTGTTCTTTTCCCGCGAGTCCAAGCTGCAAGGCAAACCGGGATTGTTGGATGAAACAGTGCGCGAAGCCATATCGCTGGTGCAGGCCAACGCGCAAGCCAAGGGCATCGCCATCACTTTCCAGCGCGAAAGTGAAGCGGTCATCGAAATGGACTCCGTCCTGATCAAGCGCCTGGTGTCCAACCTGCTTTCCAATGCCGTCGATGCCTCGCCCTGCGGGTCGCAGATACAAATCCAACTCGCCGCGCTGCCCAAGACGGAATTGAGCCGCGATTGGTACCGGCTCAAAATTGTCGATCACGGCGAGGGCATCAATCAGGAAAACCTGCGGCGGGTTTTCACGCCCTATTTTACGACCAAGAACACCGGGGACGGCAAGCGGGGCTTTGGCCTTGGCCTGGCCATCGCGCGCAAGATCGTCCAGTTGCACGGCGGCAATCTCAGCATCGCCAGCACGGAAAAGAAAGGGACCACCGTGCAGGTGGATTTGCCGAGCAAGCTGAACCAGCCGCAGAATCAGCCTTCAACAACCGCCGGCCCGCGGCGGGGGGTGGTGCCCGCATGAGAACCGTCCTGGTCATCGCCCCCAACCCCGCGCTCGCGGCGGCGGTGCGCCAGGCGCTGGCGCCGGATCGCTACCGTGTCATCGAGCTGGCCGACCTGCGCGAGGATGACTTGCGCCTGACGGCTTCCGTCCTGGACGCCTGTGTGCTGGACGCCGACCTGACGTCGATCGAGCCGATCCGCCAACTGGAGCGGTTGCGCCGCGTCCTCCCGCATTGCCCTGTCATCATTTACGCCTCGGAAATGCAGCGGAACTGGGAGGAGGACGCCTTTCTCCTTGGAGTCAAACATATCTTGAGCAAGCCCGTGCGCGCGCGGCTGCTCAACTCCTTGCTGGACGGCCTGCTTAGCGCGGACGCGCCGGACCAGCCGCGCCCCGCCGAGCCGCCGCGCCCCGGCACCAGGCTGGTACCGGACCTGGACCGGCTTTCAACCCACACGCTTGAGACGTTGCGCAGTTATTCAGCCATCCTCTCCCACACCCTTTGCGCCGAAGCCATGCTGCGCGAGTTCCTGCTGCTGCTGCGTGAAATCCTCGGCGTCAATCGGGCCGCGATATTCCTGCGCGATCCGCCGGTCGAGACCGGCGATTCGCTGGCTCCGCCTGCAGGGCGGCGGTTGCATTCGGCCTGCGCCATTGGACTGACCTCCGGGTTGCTGCAACATCTTGAATTGTCGCTGGAGAGCGGCATCGGCGGTTACCTCTTCCGCTCCGGGCGCCTCTTGCGCCGGGACAGCCCGGAAGCGGCGGTCGATCCGCAAACGCGCCGGGAATTTGAATTGCTGGGCGCGCAGGTGGCCATCCCCATTCTGGACCGGGAAACCCTGGTGGGCGTGACGGCGCTGGATGGACGGGTGACGGGCGAGCCGATCAGCAACGAGGAACTGGCCCTGATCTTCCATTTGCTCGAACCCCTGGGCCTTGCTGTCAAGAATATCTGGCTGCATGACAAGGTCACGGCCGGCCACGAGATGATGTTTGACATCCTGCGCCAGTTGAAGAGCGGGTGCGTGGTGGTGGGGCCGGATCTGAAGGTGCTCCACGCCAACGAAATGGCGCGGCGCTGTTTCCCGCGACCGAACCGGCCGGCGGACAGTTTTGACTTCAACGACCTGCCGCAGAGCATCGGCAGCAAGGTTTTTGAAGTGCTGAAAACGGGCAGAACCATCGCCGATTTCCATTATCAGCCCGCGAGCGCGCCCGGACAGCATTATCAAATCACCATTACCCCGTTCCGCAGGGACGATGCCGACGCGCCGCCCGCGGTACTGCTGGTGGTGGAGGATTGCGCGCCGGCCGACCGCATCCGCAATCTGGAAATTGAGACGGCCAATCTGCGGCTCGTTCAGCAGATGGCCGAACGCCTCGCGCACGAGATCGGCAACGCCGTGGTGCCCATCTCCACCCATCAGCAACTGTTCAAGGAGCGCATTGGCGACGCGGAATTCCAGCAATCCCTGGCTGTGGCGATGGAGGAAGGGGTCAAACGCGTCAGCCGCCTGGTCGATCAAATGCGCTTCCTGGCGAGCGACCACGCCGCCCAGATGGAATCCGTGCCGGTCAAACAATTGATCGAGGAAGCTTTCCGCGAAGCGCGGGCCTATCATCCCTCCACCACCGTTCTGCTGCAATTTGAGTCCTCCGGCGAGCCGTTGAGCGTGTCGTGCGACCGGCAGGGCTTGCAGCACGCCTTCGCCGAGATCATTCTCAACGCCCTCCAGGCCAACACCCAGTCCTGTCAAGTACATGTCCGCGCCAGCACTGAAACTGATTCCACCGGTTCGCGCTGGGCGCAGATTGAGGTCCAGGACAGCGGGGCCGGTTTCAGCGCCGAAGCCGCCGGCAAGGCGTCCGAGCCATTTTACACCACCCGCAACGTGGGCTTGGGACTTGGCCTGGCCGTGACCCACAAGATCATCCAGACCCATTCCGGCAAGATGGAAATCCCCCCGCCGCGCCTCGGTTCGCCCGGCTTAGTCCGCATCTCCCTGCCGCTCGGGCCGGCCGACCCACCCTTTGACCCCGCCAAATCGGCCGGCAATTGAGCTGGCGAATTGCACCGAGAGTTGCGCGAGGCTGACGCTGCCATTGACGACAATATCGTCCGGACGCAAACTCTCCCGAGCATGACAACGAGACCTTGGCTTGTGGACATAAGCACCCTTCTGTTCAAATCCCTCGCTCTTATCTTCTTATCCTTCACGCCGTTCGTTGAGGGAGAGTCGCTGCCGTGGGAGAAGGATTACGCCAGCGCACTGGCCAGGGCGAAAGCGGAAAAGCGACCGCTCTTTCTTATGTTGACAGCAACCTGGTGCGGACCGTGCAAAATGATGGAAAGCGAGACGTTGCCTTGTCCCGCCGTCCTCTCCGGCCTTGAGGAATTCGTCTGGGTCAAAGCATACGAAGACAAGGCCCTTAACAACCAATTCCACCTGAGTGGTTACCCGACGCTGGTCTTTCTGGATTCGGCGAGGGGGCGCGTTTTGGAACAGAGCTGCGGATACGAATCACCGGAACCGTTTTTTCGTCATGTCATCGCCGCACGGCGAGCCGCCGGCCTGTCCTTGACCAAAGACATGGAGAAGCTCCAGAGTAGGACGTTTGATCCCGATCAGACCAAGCTCCAAGCCTTTATCGACAAAGGCGATGCGCACGGATTAGTTGAATATCTGGCACCTGCCAGAGAAGACGGGATGCGAGCCTGCAACTATTTCGTCGCCAGGCTGCGGCTGCCTCGCGGAGTCAAGCCGGCGGATGTCCTGGCCATGGTGTATAACGAATATACCGTGCCGGACTCGGGCATTTTGGTAATCCAAGTGCCGCATAAAGGGAGGTCCGTCCCTTTGCGTGTCATCGTCCCGGGCTGCAAATCCATTGAGGAATCGATTGGGGTTGAAGACAACGTCGCAGTGGCCGCACGCGAATTTGTTCTGGAGCCGCTTTCCGCCAGGGCCGCAGCCTCCTTTTCTGGAAGGGTCTTGTGGCCAAACGGTCAGCCAGTCTCGAATGCCATCGTGCGCATTTGCGATTGGGATACAACACGTGCCGACAGTCAGGGACGTTTTGATTTCGGGCGGGTGACTCCTGGAACTTTTGTCGTGCGCGGCGAAGCGCCGGGCGGGGAATTTCAGGAGGAGATGACGTTTGTCGCTGGCCACGAATTGAAGAAGGACTTGGCGCTCAAGGCGGTGACGACCGTGGGCATTCGCTGGGTTTTGCAGCAACAAGAGGGCTCGCGAGAGTTGACGGGCGCGGGCGCGCGCGCGGGCGAGGCGTACTTCAGCGTTGATCATAGCCGCTTTCTTCTGTCGCGCGGGGCGCAGACGCGCCACCTCTACGGGAGCGATTTCATGTTAATGGATGATTGGCAACCGGTGCGCAAGTTTTTAACCCAGGAGCAAACGGCCTCGCTGGAAGCCTCCAAAACCGGCGCGCCCATCTTCTGGCTTTACGATAAAATGAATGATAAAAAGACCGGCTTGCACGCGGAGACCAGGCGCTTCGAAGACATTCGCGCGGTCAACGACGGGAAACCTTACGACGAGAAAACCTATTTCAAGTTCCTGCGAGGCGAAGAGGTTCGCAAAGGGCAGGTTTTCACAGTCCGTTGCGTGCTCAAGGACTATTACGCGAAAATGGAGATCACGGATGTGACGGTGGTCCCCAAACTGTAAACGGGCCGCCCGTTCCGCCGCAGCCGCGTTGGGTCCCGCCGTGTCGATATCCGATAAATGACGGATGCCATTTTGATGCTTTTTGATTGCCGTGACCGTGGCTTTGGGTTAGGAAGTGCGCAACATATGACAAAAGCATTTCCGGAAATATCCAAAGTCGGCTACGAAGGGCCGAAATCAAAGAACCCGCTGGCCTTCAAATATTATGACGCGAACGAAGTGGTTGAGGGCAAAACGATGCGGGACCATCTCCGCTTTTCCGTAGTTTATTGGCACACCTTTCGCGCCCGCGGGGTGGACATGTTCGGCGCGCCGACCATCAACCGCCCTTGGGACGACAACAGCGAGTCGCTGGAAAATGCCAAACTGAGGGTGCGCGCGGCGTTTGAGTTCATCGAGAAATTGGGCGCGCCGTTTTATGCGTTCCACGATCGCGACGTGGCGCCGGAGGGGGCGACCCTGGCCGAGACGGACAAGAACCTCGATGCCGTTGCCAAAGTTTTGAAGGAAGAGCAGGAGCGGACCGGGATCCGTCTGCTTTGGGGCACGGCGAATCTGTTTTTAAATCCGCGTTTCGCCCACGGCGCCGCCACCACTTGCAACGCCGACGTCTTTGCCTATGCCGCCGCCCAGGTCAAGAAGGCGCTGGAAGTGACCCATGAACTGGGCGGTCAGGGATATGTTTTTTGGGGTGGACGAGAAGGTTATTCAACCTTGCTCAATACGGACCTCAAACGGGAATTGGACCATCTGGCCAAATTCCTGCACATGGCGGTCGATTACAAGAAGAAGATCGGGTTCAAGGGGCAATTTTACATCGAGCCAAAGCCCAAGGAACCCACCAAGCACCAATATGATTCGGACGCGGCGGCCTGCCTGAACTTTTTGCGGGAATACAAACTGCTGGGTGATCTGAAATTGAACCTCGAAACGAATCACGCCACCCTGGCGGGGCACACCATGCAGCATGAATTGGAAACGGCGGCGGCGGCGGGCGCCCTGGGTTCGGTGGACGCCAACACTGGCGATCTGCTGCTGGGCTGGGACACGGACCAATTCCCGACGGACATCTACTTGACAACGCAATGCATGCTCACCATCCTGAAAATGGGCGGGCTGACGACGGGCGGGCTGAATTTCGACGCCAAGGTGCGGCGCGAGAGTTTTGAGGCGATTGATCTGTTTTACGCGCACATCGGCGGGATGGATGCGTTTGCGCGCGGGCTGAAAACGGCCTGCGCCATCCGGCGGGACGGCCGCCTGGCGGAGTTTGTCAAGCAACGTTACGGTTCGTGGGACACCGGCATCGGGAAAGACATCGAATCGGGCAAGAGCGATTTCGCGGCGCTGGAGAAATATATGTTGAAGAAGGGCAATCCGGCGGCCAATGCCAGCGGACGGCAGGAGTTCCTGGAAAATCTGATCAACGAGTTTATCTGAGTCAGACGGGCAGCGTGATGCTGATGGTCGTGCCCTTGCCGGGGCGCGAGCGGATTCTGACTTTGCCGCGGTGGATTTCGACGACCCGCCCAACAATGGCCAGACCGAGGCCTGTACCCTTTTGTTTGGTGGTGCTGAGCAGTGAGCTGAAGGCGCGCCGGCGTTGCTCCTCGGGCATGCCGGGGCCGGTGTCCTGGAATTCGATCAAGACATGGGTCGGGCGGGGGCTGCCGCGCGGCAGGCGAAAACTCCTGGTGCAAATGGTGAGCGAGCCGCCTTTGGGCATGGCCTCGACCGCGTTGAGGGTCAGGTTGAGAAAGGCCTGCGCCAACTGGGTGCCGTCGGCCATGACGGGGGGCAGATCGGGAGCCAGGCGGCTGATGAATTGAATCTGCTGGTTGCGCAATTTGTGGCGGGTGAGCAGGCCCAGATCGTCCAGCAACTGGTTGATGTTGACCTCGGTCAATTTGGGTTCCGCGCCGCGGGCAAAATCGAGGATTTGTTCGACGATTTTGTTGAGGTGCTCCATTTTCTCCCGCAGGATGGCGTCGTCCTTGATGCGGGGGTCCCCCGGCTGGAACTCGAGGCGGAGGGAATGGTAGAGCATCTTCATGACGGTGAGCGGATTGCGAATCTCGTGGGCGACCTCGGCCGCGAGCAGGCCCAGCGCGGAAAGTTTTTCATTTTGACGCAATTGCTCCTCGACATCGACAATGCGCTCGTAAAGGCGGGCTTTCTCGATGGCAATGGCCGACAATTCGGCCAGGGCGCTGAGGACACGGATTTCCTCGTTGGAAAAACTGCGGGGCTGGCCGGTATAGACGTTGAGAGTGCCAATGGTCTGGCCGCCAAAGACGAGCGGCGCGCTCAATAGCGAAACCAACCCTTCGCTCCGCGCCACCGAAACGTTCTGGTAAAGAGCCGAGGCCTGGACGTTCTCCAGTTGCATCGGCTTTTTGCGACGGACGACCACCCCCAGGAAACTTTCGTCCACGTTCAGCCTGGGCTTTTTGAGATAAGCCTCGCCCGCGCCCGAGCTGGCGCGCAGATCGAGCCATTGGCCGGTTTCATCGAGCAAGCGTAGCGAACACATGCGCGCCTCCATCAGGGTGCAGGCTTCGCGAGTGATGACTTGCAGGGCCTCGTTGACGTTGAGGGCGGAGTTGATGGTTTGGCTGACGCTGACCAGCGTTTCCAGGAGGCGGGCCTTTAAGCGCGATTGTTCGTAAAGCCAGGTGTTGTGAATGACCTTGGCCGCCTGCACCGCCAGTTCCTCCAATAATTCCTGGTCCGCTTCGCTGAAGGCGTTTTCTCCGGGGGAATCGACGTTGAGCACGCCGCGGATCGTGCCCAGGACTTCAAATGGCACGGCCAATTCTGAACGGACATCGTCGCGCAACATGATGTAGCGGGCATCCCGCTGCACGTCGCCCACCCGGGCCGGTTTTCCCGTCCGGGCCACCCAACCGGTGATGCCCTGGCCCAAACGCAATTTGACGGCCAAGGCATCGGGCGGCAGGCCGGTCGAAGCGTGGATTTCCAGCAGGCCGTTGTTGGGATTGATCAGAACGACGGAGCCGCTGGCGGCGCGCATGAGGCGGACAGCCTCCTGCAAGATGAGCTGCAGCGCCTGCTGGGGGTCCAGGGTGGAATGGATGACGTTGCTGACCTGGTAGAGCAGCTTCAGCCGCTCATAGGCGGCTTGCAACTGGCTGACAGCATCGCTCATGCGCGTAGTCTAAGCCCGAAATTTTAAAATTAAAGAGCTTTTGAGAATGCAAGAAACCGCTTAAACTGCTTTGGCATGATAACTGAAGCAGAACTATTAGTCCTAATGGCAGACCTCGAATCAGATCGCGTTGAGCGAACGGAATCCGTGAGCGACATGGATAAATTCTGCATCGCCGCCTGCGCGTTCGCGAATGATTTTCCACACCATCGGGAACCAAGTTTCCTGCTTATCGGCGTCAACAATAGCGGCAAAGCAACGGGTCTTAAGGTGACGGACAAGTTGCTGTTGACTTTGGGCGAAATACGCGCCTCCGCCAACGTGCTGCCCATTCCTGCCATAAAAGTTTACAAGATCGTTCTTTCTGACGGTTCAGGAGAGGTCGCAATCGTGGAAGTGATGCCTTCGGATTTGCCGCCGGTACGATTTAGAGGACAGGTTTGGATCAGAGTGGGCCCCCGGCGCGCGGTAGCGTCGGAGAGCGAGGAACGGATATTAGTGGAAAAGCGCGTCTCTCACGCCCATACATTCGATGCGCGCCCCTGTCTAGGGAGCTCGGTTGATGATCTGGCCGCAGATCTATTTCTCAACACTTACCGCCAGCAAGCGATCTTGCACGAGGTGATCGCCGCCAACCATCGTGAATTGATCCCGCAATTGGCCGCGCTTCGATTCTACGATTTGTCCAACAACTGCCCAACTAACGCGGGCATACTGCTGTTCGCCAAGGACCCTCCCTTCTGGATGTCAGGGGCTTATCTACAGTTCTTGCGCGTTTCAGGGACGGTTCTTCGTCCCGATGACGTAATTGTCGAGAAGAAGATTCAGGGGGACTTGCTCAGCATGCTTCGCGAGTTGGACATCCTTATTGATGTCTATCTGGATGGCCGACCAGTTGCGCAGACGACGCTACGCGAGAGTCCGGTGAGCGATTACCCAAAATTTGCGTTGCGGGAATTTTTGATGAATGCGGTGATGCATCGGGACTATCAATCGACGGCTCCGGTGCGCTTCTATTGGTTCTCTGACAGGATAGAAATTCAGAACCCTGGTTCTCTCTACGGAGAAGCTTCCCCGGAAAATTTTCCAAGACAGAATTCTTACCGAAATCCAGTCATAGCCGAGGCAATGAAAACTCTTGGCTATGTCAATCGTTTTGGCTCAGGCGTCGAGCGTGCCCAAGAAGCGTTGAGGGAAAACGGCAATCCTGTGGCGGCTTTTTTTTTCGACAGTACCTATTTCCTGGCCACCATGAGAGCCCGTGCATGAAAATCATTGCCGTTTTCAACAACAAGGGCGGAGTTGGCAAAACTTCGCTCGTGTATCACCTAGCCTGGATGTATGCCCAACATGGGATGAAAGTCCTGGCCGCCGATTTGGATCCCCAGGCTAATCTCACCGCCATGTTTTTGGATGAAGATAAACTTGAAGCCTTTTGGCCGGAGGGAGAGCATCCAAAAACAATCCTGGGCAGCTTGCGTCCGATGATTCGCGGCATGGGCGACCTGACACTTCCACATTTGGAGACAATCTACTCCGACTCCTTGTTCTTCGACGCCGCATCCTTGTTCTCTCCAACGATATCATTGCTCATTGGCGACCTTGGGCTTTCTGCTTTCGAAGACAAGCTCAGCGCGAGTTGGCCACTATGCAACGATCGGGACGAGAGCGCGTTTCGGGTGGTCTCAGCTTTTTTCCGCATGATTGTCGCTGGTGCCAGCCAGATGAACGCGGAGGTGGTTTTGCTAGACGTCGGCCCCAACCTCGGGGCCATCAACCGCGCGGCATTAATTGCGGCTGATCATGTTATCATACCTCTGGCACCCGATTTATTCTCGTTACAGGGCTTGCGGAACCTCGGCCCCACGTTGCGTCGATGGCGCAGTGAATGGAATGAGCGTTTGCAAAAGAATCCGGCCCCGGATCTGAACCTTCCCGGCGGTCACATGAAACCGGCAGGATACGTATTCATACAACACTTTGCCGTGAATCGGAGACCAGTCAAAGCCTTCGGTCGATGGATGCAGCGCATTCCTCGCGAATACCGCGTTTCCGTGTTGGATGAAGCGGTTAATTCTGATGTGGAAGTTGATTCTGATCCAAATTGTCTTGCAAAGCTCAAACATTATCGGAGCTTGATGCCGATGGCGATGGAAGCGCGCAAGCCAATGTTTTTCCTCAAGCCAGCCGATGGGGTCATCGGCGCCCACACCTACGCAGTGCAAGCTTGCGCTGAGGATTTCGAGCAACTCGCAGCCAAAATCGCCACTGCTTGTGGCATCATGGCGCCTGGATTAGAAAAGTGGACACGCTATGCATGATATGAAAACACATCATGGCAACTCTTACCCTTGACCGCGCAGCTTCTTGAGGGCGGCGACGGCGGCTTCGCTTTCGGCGGCCTTTTTGCTTTTGCCCACGCCCCGGCCCAATTCCACGCCGCCATGCGTGACAACACATTCGAAGTCGCGGTCGTGGTCCGGACCGCTTGCTCCCGCCACAACGTATTGCGGCGCTTCAGGCGACTTGGCTTGCAGGATTTCCTGAAGCTCGCCTTTGGGGTTTTCCAAAGTGGGGATGGAGGTCAACTCGCCAAAGGCCTCGCGGAAGGATCGCAGGACGAAGGCCGTGGCGGCATCGAAACCGCCGTCCAGAAAAATGGCGCCGATCAATGCTTCGAAACCATCGGCCAAAGCCGAAGCGCGGTTGCGGCCCAGATTGGCTTCTTCGCCGCGGCTGAGGATCAGGTCGTTCTGCAACTCGATGCGGCGCGCCTGCTCGGCCAGGGTGCGGCGATTGATCATCTGCGCGCGCGCCTTGGTCAAAGGCCCTTCGCTGACCGCGGTGAATTTCTCGTAAAGTTCCCGGGTGAGAATCAGGCCGAGCACTGCATCGCCCAAAAACTCCAGGCGCTGATTGTGGCGGATCAACCGGCCTTGTTCATGCGCCACAGAGGGATGGGTCAGGGCCAGACGCAACATACTGAGGTCCCGAAACCGATACTCGATCCGGGCCTGCAACGCCTCGAACTCACTCTCAGCAGACATACGTTCTACACATTTGCGCCGGCGCTTTCCGCCGATGCGGGCGAGGGTTGCGCTGGTTGCGGGGACGCAACGTCGGCCGCCGGGGACTCAACCGGCGGCGGCGGATTGACGCCATGCGCCAGGAGCTCCGCGGTGGCCCGTTGCACCTCTTCAAGTTGATTGAGCTGCAAGTTGGGGTCAGTGATGGTGAAGATGTCGCCCGTCCTTGGCTGCTCATAGATGAAAACGCGCCGTCCCTCCCGCTGCACTTGCTCCTTGACCTTCAACAAGCGCTTGCGCTCCAGCATGACCGCCAGGATGTAACAAACCGGTCCGTATTGGGGATCGTCGGTCTTGATTAATTTGCGCAGCAGGCTTTCAGCAGATTCCTTCTGGATTGCATCGGGCGGCGCAGCGGGCGGGACTTGATAAACGCCCTGCCATTGCGAGATAAAGCCTTTGCGGTCACTGGCGCCTTCGCGATATTGCGCATCCCAACAACCCTGGCATATATCCAGGCGCCGGTACTCCTGCTTCTCCTCGAAGAGCAGGGTATGGTACGACTCCCTGTCGGCAAAGGGCTTGTGGCAGACCTGACAAGCGTGCGCCCGGGATTGCAGATTCCATTCATTCATCGCTAACATGAGTCTTTCCATTATCGCGCAGGCCCGGATGACTGCAATGATTTTTGCGATTTCAGCGGACAGGGCAAAGGTAATTAATTTTCCATTGCACAAGGGCGCGGTATGCGGCAGGTTTTATTGTTGGAGATTGCTTATGAGCACAATTACCCAAGCCCAGACGGCCACAAAAACGTCCGCCAAGCTCAATCAACTTGAGCAACTCAGAAAATTCACCCGCATCGTTGCGGACACGGGTGACTTCGCCCTCATCAAGGAATACGCGCCCGAAGACGCCACCACCAATCCCACCTTGATTCTGAAAGCCGCCCAAAAACCGGAATATGAGGCGCTGGTCACGCGCGTCATCGCCGACGGCAAAAAGGCGTCGCTTTCCGGGGACGACATATATCGCGCGCTACTGGTTGCTTTCGGCATCGAAATTTTGAAAATAGTGCCGGGCCGGGTTTCGACCGAAACCAGCCCAAAACTTTCGTTCGATGCGGAGGCGCTGGTTGCCGAATCGCGCGGGTTTATCGAGCGTTATGCCAGGGCCGGCATTGGGCGCGAGCGCGTGCTGATCAAGCTGGCCTCCTCTTGGGAGGGAATCCAGGCCGCCAAAGTCCTGCAAAAGGAGGGGATCAATTGCAACATGACGCTCCTTTTCTCACTGGCCCAGGCAGTGGCGGCCGCGGACGCGGGCGCGAAATTGATTTCTCCCTTCGTGGGCCGGATTCTTGACTGGTACAAAAAATCGACCGGGAAGGAATACGCCCCCGCCCAGGACCCCGGCGTCCTGTCGGTCCGGGATATCTACGCCTATTACAAGAAGTTCGGCCATCCGACGGAAGTCATGGGGGCCAGTTTCCGCAGCAAAGGGGAGGTGTTGGAACTGGCCGGATGCGATCTGTTGACCATCAGTCCGGAGCTTTTGGGCGAATTGAAAAACAGCACCGATCCTGTGCAGCGCAAGCTCTCTCTGGACATGGGCAGGAACTCCAAGCTGGACAAGCTGACCCTGGACGAACGGGCATTCCGCTGGATGCTCAACGAAAATGCCATGGCCACGGAAAAGCTCTCCGAAGGCATCCGAACGTTCGCGTCCGATGCGGTCAAGCTGGAGAATTACATCGCCGCAAGGTTGAACAAGCCGGCTTAAAGCCGGAGGCCGCGGCCGGTCGTCATAATTTGATCCTCGCCGCCACTTGGGCCACGTCCTTGTCGCCCCGCCCGGAGAGATTGATGATGACGAGGTGGTTCTTCGGCATTTTCGAGGAACGCTCCAACACGGCGGCCACGGCGTGAGCTGATTCCAGCGCCGGGATGATCCCTTCCAGCCGCGCAAGTTTGATGAAAGCCTCCAGCGCCTGGACATCGGTCGCATAGCCGTAATCGACGCGCTTTTGGTCGCGCAACCAGGCGTGCTCCGGCCCCACCGCCGCGTAGTCCAGCCCGGCGGAAACGCTGTGAGTCGATTGAATCTGGCCGTTCTCATCCTGCAAAATGAAGGAACGCGTTCCCTGCAACACGCCGAGCGAACCGCCTTGAAAACGCGCCGCGTGTTTCTCCGGGAAAATCCCCTCCCCGCCCGCCTCGATGCCCAGCATCTTGACCGAAGTGTCCTTCAAAAATGGATAAAACAGTCCGATGGCGTTTGAACCCCCGCCCACGCAGGCCACGAGCAGATCAGGCAGCCGCTCCTCCTGTTCGAGTATTTGCCGGCGCGCTTCGTCCCCGATGATCCGTTGGAAATTTCGCACCATTACCGGGTACGGATGCGCCCCGTAAGCGGTGCCCAGGATGTAATGCGTATCGCCCACGTTGCTCACCCAATCGCGCATGGCTTCGTTGACCGCTTCCTTCAAGGTCTTCTGGCCGGCTGTGACCGACACGACCTCGGCTCCCAGCATTTTCATGCGATACACATTCAGGGCCTGCCGTTCGCAATCCACCTCCCCCATGTAAACGACGCATTGGAGTCCGAACATGGCGGCGACGGTGGCGGTTGCAACCCCGTGCTGGCCGGCGCCTGTTTCCGCGATGACCCGCTTCTTGCCCATGCGGCGGGCCACGAGTACTTGGCCGATGGCATTGTTGATCTTGTGCGCGCCGGTGTGGAGCAGATCCTCCCGTTTGAGATAAATTTTCGGCCCGCCCAATTCGCGCGTCAATCGCTCCGCAAAATATAGCGGAGTTGGCCGGCCGCAAAATTGCCGAAGGTAATAAGTGAGTTCCCTTTGGAATTCCGGATCCCGCTGGGCGCGGAAGTACTCCTCCTCCAACTGCTGCAAAGGGTACATCAGCGTCTCCGGCACATAACGGCCTCCGTAAAGGCCGAAATGGCCGTTCGCATCGGGCACGGTGCAATTAACGGCATTGCTCATCGCCGTAATCTTTCCCCAAACACAGCCCGGACGCAACTTTGGATTGGCTGCAACTTTGGATTGGCTTGCTCTTTGGCGAAGACTCTGGCAAACTGGCTCCAGGTTGCGCTTATGGTGGAATTGGCAGACACGCTACTTTGAGGTGGTAGTGGCGAAAGCCGTGCAGGTTCAAGTCCTGCTAAGCGCACCAATTTTCCCTCGGAAGAGGGTCAAGACGGTGCAAACCGCACAGATTCCGCACAAAATGCGGCTGAATCTGAACCAGTAGCCGTGAAATTTCCGAAAGTCATCCCGCGTGCCGCCCTCTCCTGCAGGCAGGTGCAATAACCGGCAACGCCGGGTTGACAACGGCAGGACAGTGTGATACTTATTTGATACTGAAATGCCGCGCAAGGTGCGACAACTGATTGCCGACTTGGAAAAGGCTGGCTTTGTAAACCGGGGCGGCAAAGGCAGTCATCGGAATTTCATTCATCCGAAAGGGCCGCGCGTCACGGTCAGCGGCGGTATGGGCGATGATGTTTTTCCGTATCAGGAACGCCAGGTACGGCGGAGAATTGAGGAATCGAAACAATGAAAACGAGCGAATTGAAGGCCAAAGCCGCCCGCTACATGAAAATCGTGGAGTGGAGCGACGAGGACGGCTGCTTTGTGGGCAGCGCGCCGCCCCTCATCGGCCAATGCTACCACGGCAAAGACGAGACCAGGGTGTATGCTCAACTCTGCCGGATCGTTGAGGAATGGGTTGAGATTCTGGAAACGGACGGTCGTGAATTGCCCGAACCGCTGGCCGCAAAGAAATTCAGCGGCAAATTCGTTCTGCGCGTTGAACCCGCCTTGCACCGTCGTCTCGCAGCCAAAGCCCTTGCCGCCGGTGAAAGTCTTAACAGCTTTTGCGCAAAAACACTTGTCAAAGCGTGAGAATGACTCGCAAAACGAGGGGAAGCCATGTATAAAGGTTGGCAGGATGGCGCACAGAAAGGCATTTATGAATCATGATGAAAACACCCCTCTCACAGGTCCAAGTCCTGCCAAGCGCACCAATTTTGTCAATATGAAGAACATTCCATGGCTGTTGCTGGGGACGGTGCTCGTGGCCGGTTGCATGCATAACTATGAC
>JBKQUS010000017.1:0-88447 GCA_052325505.1 Limisphaerales bacterium | reverse complement strand
CTCTTTTCGAAAGGGTTTTGAAACTCGGAATGAACGGCAGACAACTAAAAATAGAAGTGACAGCAAGCCGTAAAAGTCGCGCTTATTTTCAGTGCTCCGTGGTCTAAAGGATGGGGTCCGCCTCAATGACTTGGCCGAGCAAAGTGATATGGGCCGTGCGAGCGTTGTCGGTATTATTGACGGCAAAGGAAAAACTTACAACGCCGTTCGCGATGCCCGTAATGGTCAGCCATGCCTGGTCACTGGCAGGAGCGAACGGGCCGAGTAGATTTTCCGTGGCGGGCAGCACCCCTGGCAATGCATCGCTGCCAAGGGCCGAGGCTTCCGATCTGTCAGTAGGGTCCACAAATGCATAAGGCAGTTCTACGATTGAGTTGCTGCCAGTGTCGGTGATATAGAGATTGCCCGCGCCGTCCACCGCCACGCCATTTGGATAAGCCAATCCTGAGGACACCTGTGTACTCAAGGTTCTGCTGGCGGCCGTCCACTTCATGATCGCAGCTTGGCTGGGGTCGGCAATATAGAGATTGCCCGATCCGTCCACCGCCGCGCCTGCGGGATATGATAATCCTGAGGAAACCAAGGTTGTCAGGTTGCTGTTGGCCGCCGTCCACTCCTTGATCGCGCTGGCAATGCCATCGCCAATGTAAATATTCGTCGCGCGGTCAACCGCCACGCCTATGGGATAAGTCAAACCTGAGGAAATCAATGTGGTCACGTTGCTGTTGGCCGGCATCCACTCCTTGACCGCCGCGTCGCCGGCATCAGCGATGTAAACATTGCACGATCCGTCTACCGTCACGCCGTAGGGATAGGACAGATTCGAGGACACCAACGTGATTACATTGCTGTTGGCCGGCATCCACTCCTTAATCGCCGCGTCGAGAGTGTCGGCAATGTAAACATTGCCCGAACCGTCCACCGCCACGCCATAGGGATATGACAGGTTCGAGGATACCAATGTTGTTACCGTGTCGTTAGCCACCGTCCACTTCTTGATCGCATTATTTTCAGTGTCTGCGATGTAAACATTGCTCGAACCGTCCACCGCCACGCCATAGGGACTGGATAGATCCGAGGACACCAAGGTGGTCAGCGGCCCGGCGGCAACATAAGTTGACCCGGCCTGCGTAACAGTGAGCGTCTGACCTGCGATGGTGAGGGTGCCGGAACGTGTTGCCCCTGCATTCGCATCGTAACTGAAAACCACATTGGTGGGGCCTGTGCCGCTTTGATTGGCTGTGCTGAGATGCAACCAGGTGGCGTTTGTCGTGGCCGTCCAGGTGCCTGTGACGGGGGCGACTGCGAGCACCACGCTGTTGCTTCCTGCGGCTGGTCCCACCAAGAAAGTCGTGGCGCCGAGCGCGTAAGTGGTGGCTTGCGCCTGCGCGGCGCCAAAGGCCAGCCATGCCAGTACGATGAAGAAGCTGGCGCAGAAGCGGAGGCAGCGCGGATGACGAAAGACAAATGGGCTTGACGCATGATTGAAGATGCTGTGCATATTGCCTCCGAATTACAAATAATCAAAGCTGATGGATCTGAGCCACAGAATGAAGTATTCTTAAGCTTTGTCAAGCTTTTTGAAGACGCTTTTTGAAGACGCCTTTTTATAAAGGTTTTCATGGGATTACAATTGGCTGAGGGAAAAGCACTTAAGTCACAAGTGACGACCTGTAGTGCCGGCGCTGTGCGCCGAATTCGAGCCACAGGCTCGACGGTACACCAAATCAAGGCACTTCCATCGGGCGGGGTTGCTTTACATTGGGCTTGACGGAGATTACAATGGATCCGCCTGGGGAGAAACTATTTATGCCTCAGGCGAGTCAACGCGACGAACAAAAGCATTATTATGGGTGACAGATCTCCGAAAGCGAACCAGAAGAAATCCACACAGAAACAAGACAGGGCCAACAGCGCCGAGCAGAAGAAAAAGGAGGCCGTGTTCGCAAAGCAGTCCGCCAATAAAAAGAAGTAGAGCGGTTCAAGAAATACTGTAGCCGCAAGGTCTAATTGATTGGCAAGAGGTGGACAGGATGGAGGAAGTGGACTTGATGGACTTATGGTTTGACCTTCAAGCCTTCGCGGGCGGCGGCCTGGCGCTGGCGCTCGTCAAAACTGAAAAATACTTCGGCTTTCAAATTCAACGCCGCCGCCACATGCAACAAATCCAGGCTTCGTATGCCGAGTTCAGGCGTGTAGCGATCGCTCAGTTGCCGCGCCTTATCATGCAGCTCGGCTGTTGCAACCGGGGTCGGCACGAGAAATCCGCCGGCGATGTCCGCCTCAACGTCCTGCCAAAGCGCATCGCGTTCCGCAGTGGTGATACGCTGACGGTGCAGGGCGCGATTGAACGCATTGCGCAGTTCCAACAGGACCAGAGGTGTCAAGGGAAGTGGTTCGCGGTTTGTCCCCAAGGCGGCGTCCGCCGCTCCAGAGGTGGATTCTTCCAAGTAAAGAGAAGCGATGAAACCGGTGTCGGCAAAGGCTACCATTCGTAGCTCTCCCGTTCTTCCGCGACAATGTTGCCTGGCATCACCCGGTCGCCGAAAATGCGTTTCCGCCGTGCCTCGAAATCCGGCAGTTTGATTTTTCTCGGCTTGGCGGACGGTGGCGGTGGCGACAGAAGGGCAATAGTCTTGCCCTTTTTGACGATCTCCACCTGCTCGCCTTCGGCCACCCAATTCATAACGCTGCCGAAGTCGTGTCGAAGCTGTCGAACATTGGCTGATTTCATGTTATACAATTATGTTACACATGAATGTAGCATTACAGCGCGGGGCGTCAATGGGTTTTTTTCGTGGAGGACAAGGCCATTACCAATCCTTGAATTTTCCGGGTTGGGTTTTGACGGGCTGGTTTTCGGGGGAGAAGATCAATGACTTTTCCTCGTCTTTTTGCTCGGATAGAAGCTGGCGGGCTTCTTCGGGAGTCATCTGGCCGGCAGCGGCGGCTTGTTGGGCCTCCTGCTGTTGCTGCTCTTTTTGTTCGCCTTCTTTGGCTTGGGCTTGCTGTTCCTTCTTTTCCTGGTCTTTTTTGGCTTGTTCCTGCTGGCGCTTCTTTTCTTCCTCTTTCTTTTTGTCCTGCGCGGACTTTTTGTCCTGGCCCTTCTGTTGATCCTGTTTGGCGGAGTCTTGTTGTTGGTTCTGCTGGTCTTTCTGTTCCTGATTTTGTTGATTCTGCTGGTTTTGCTGGTTCTGTTGGTCTTTGTCGTTCTTTTGATCCTTGTTTTGCTTTTGCTGCTGTTGTTGTTGCTGCTTGAGTTGCTCGAGTTTTTGTTTGATGTAGGCGAGGTTGTTTTTGGCGTCGGCATCGTTTGTGTTCAGGCGCAGGGCGTTGGTGTAGCTGTCCATGGCCTGCTGCCAGAGCGCCTCTTTTTTGTCAGGCTCGGACAACGATTCGCCCAAGTGATATTCGGTGTTGCCCAGGTTGTAATAGGTGTGTTCCTGGGTCTGGACATCGGGGATGACGCCAGGGGAGGCCAGGGTGGCGTTGAACTGCTTTTCGGCTTTCTCAAGCTGTTTGGCGCGATAGGCTGCCGCGCCTGCGTCGTAATGAAGGCGGTAATCATTGGTGTTCTTTTGCGACAAGCGATTGTATTCATCGAACGCATCCTTGAAATCGCCGGATTGATAATCGCGGAAGGCGCTGGAAGGCGAAGCTTGTCCGGTCGTTGAAATGAGCAGGAAACAGAGCATGGCAAAGGCCTTTTGCAAAGCGGACCTTGCGGGCGAGGCGGACTCCGAGAGGCGCGAACGGGAGCGTTCCGGCAGCAGGAATTCCAAGAGCAGGCAAACCACGGCAAAAGCCAGGAACCAATGATATTGTTCCCGGTAAACCTTGGTCAGGCGTGTTGTCGCTTCGGTTTTCGGCAATGGGGCCAGGCCGCGGGCGTAGAGCGTCGCCATGGGATCGGCGCCTTGCAGCGGAAGATAGAAGCCGTTGGCTTCGGTGGCGATTTCGCGGAGGAGTTTTTCGTTGAGATGCGATTTGACCACGTTGCCGTCTTCGTCCTTGATGAAGGAGTAATTTCCCTGATCATCCTTGACACGCAACAACTCGCCCGCCGGTGTGCCGACGCCCACGGTGAAAATGCGCATGCCTGCCTCGGCCGCTTCTTTGGCTGCCGCCAGCGTTTCGGTGTCGGCGTCATGGTCTTCGCCGTCAGTGAACAGGACGAGCACTTTATGGTTGTCCTCGCTCTTTTCGAACGCGGCCAGCGAGGCGCGGATGGCGGCGGAAAGGGCGGTGCCGCCTTGTGGAATGATGCCGACGTTGAGGGCTTCAACACCCTGGCGAAAGGCCTGGTCGTCGAGTGTGAGGGGCGTTTGCAAGAAGGCGGTGCCGGCAAAAGCCACCAAGCCAAGCCGGTCGTTGCGGGCCTGCCGCATGAGGTCGAAGACGGCCAGCCTTGCCTTTTCCAGGCGGTCGGGCGCGACGTCCTGGGCCAGCATGCTGCGCGAGGTGTCCACGGCGATGATGATGTCGAGGCCCTTTTGTTTGGCCTCCTCCCAGGCAAACCCCCATTGGGGCCGGGCCAGGGCCAGGAGCACACCGGCGAGGGCGGCGGCCAGCAAGGCAAAGCGGAAGGCCTGGCGTGCCGGCGAGAAGCCCACCAGGAGAGTGGCCAGCAGGCGCGGCTGGACGAATTGCCGGATTAATTTTTGTTTGACACGCCAGGACCAGCAGAACAGACCCGCCAGCGCCGGCAGAGCGACCAGCAGGTACCAAAGATATTGGGGTTGGGCAAATCTCATGATCGTTGCCGGGCCTGGTTCACGGCAGTTTCCTCCAGACGGTGTGGTTTAAGATCATTTCCAGCAAAAAGGCCGCCAGCCCGGCAAGGCTGACGGGCGCGAACAGTTCATCATAATGCTGGAATTTTTTGACTTCGGCCTCGGATTTTTCCAGGCTGTCTATTTCGGCGTAGATGCGGTGAAAAATTTCGGCACTGTCGGCGCGGTAATATTTTCCGCCGGTTTTCTCCGCGATTTTGTTCAGGGTGTCCTCATCGACATCGACATCCATCCATTGGTAGCGCTTTTGGCCGAACTGATCGATGACGGGGTAGGGGGCCTTGCCGCGGATGCCGATGCCGATGGTATAGACCTTCACGCCGAGGGATTGGGCCACTTCGGCGGCGGTCAAGGGGGAGACTTTGCCGGAATTGTTTTCGCCGTCGGTCATGAGAATGACGATTTTGCTTTTATCCTTCAGCCCTTGCAGCCGGTTCAAAGCGGCCATCAAAGCGGAGCCGATGGCCGTCCGGTTTTCGTCGATCAACCCGATGCGGAGGCGATCGAGGTTGTGCTGGAGAAAGTCATGGTCCAAGGTGAGCGGCGCGGCAATGTAAGCGTCCTTGGCGAAAGCGACGAGGCCGATGCGGTCGTTGGGACGGTTGTCGATGAATTTGGCCAGGACTTCCTTGGCCAGCTTGATGCGGCTCTGGCCCTCGCCAAAATCCTCCGATCTCATGCTGCCGGACATATCGATGGCCACGACGATATCGACGCCACTGGCCTTGACCTGGGACTCGCCCTTGACGAGGCGGGGTTGGGCCAGGGCGACAATGAACAGCGCCACAGCCAGCCAGCGCAGGGCGGCCAGGAAGCTTCCGGCCGAGGAGCGATTCAGCCCTGAAATAGGCCGGACCAAATCGACGGAGGAATAAAGGAAAGCCGGGCTGTGTCCAATCCTGCCCTTGAGCCACGCCAGGACGGGCAGCAACAGCAACAACAATAAGACGTATGGATGGGCGAAGGTCATGTTGCGGCGGGAATGGGGGGCGGCGCGGCTTGGGAGGATTGGATGTCCGGCGGCAACACGCGCGGCTCGGTCTCGTTGACCAGACGCAGGGCGGAAGCGTGCAAGGCGCGAAGTTCCGTCTCCGTCGGCTCGTATTTGGCGAACTTGATCAGGTCGCAACTGGCCAGGAAGTCCGCCAGACTTTGTTTTTGTTCGGGCGTCAACAATTGGCTTTCCTGCAATTCATAAAGGAACTCCTCGGTGGTGCGGTCCGGGGCGTGGAATTCGAAACGCTCCTCCAAATAAACGCGAATGGCCCCTGAAACCGCGATGGAGAAGGGTTTTGGCTCGCTGATGAGAGACAAGGCGTGGTCGAGCATGCGGCGGGCGCGCACATGGGGGGGAAGCGGAGCCGGCATGCGAATGGTGGCCGCCCTCTTGCGCCAATAACGCCAGAGCAACCAGCCGGCCACCGCTAGGACCAGAATGCCGACAATCCAAAAAAACCAGAGCCAGCCATTGGGAATGGAGATCAGCGGCTTGAGGGCGTCGTGGAAAGCGGGCGGGGCCGCGTTGGTGGCGGCGGGCGGCTGGGCCGGAACGATGAGGGCTGAGTTGGTGTTCATGCTCATCCGTGACGCCGGCGTTTTTCGCGGGTCTCAAAGAACCGGCCGAGGGCCGCGGCGTAAGGCTGGTCGGTGCGGACTTCGATGGCGTCGATATTGGCCGAACGAAGTTGGCGCAGCAGTTCGGCTTGATGTTTGGCCCGGCGGTCGGCGAAAGCGCTGCGTTTGCGGAGGTCGTTGGTGTTGATTTCGATGACCTCGCCTGTTTCAGCGTCCCTCAGGACCAGCCGTCCCAAGGCGGGCAGCTCCAGTTCGTAACGATCAACCATCTGGATGGCGATGACATCGTGCCGCCGGTTGGCCTGGCGCAAGGCGGGCATTGTCTGAGGGCCAAGCGTGGGCGATAGCAAATAGCTGGAGTGGCGGGCGGAGTCGCCTTCCTCCGCGGAGCGGTGTTCGAAGAGAAAATCGGAAATGATGACGACGATGGCGTGGCGGCGGGCCATGCGGTTGAGGCTGTCGAGGGCTTCGTGGAAATTGGTCCCGCGTCGGCGGGGTTGGAAACAGAGGATTTCGCGGATGACGCGCAAGACATGCCGGCGTCCCTTTTTTGGCGGAATGTATTTCTCGACCTCCTCCGTGAAGAGGATCAAGCCGACCTTGTCATTGTTGCGGATGGCGGAGAAGGCGAGGACGGAGGCGATTTCGGCGGCGAGTTCGCGCTTGGATTGGCCGCCCGACCCAAACAGGCCGGAGCCGCTGAGATCGACCACCAGCATCAAAGTCAATTCGCGTTCCTCGACAAATTTTTTGATGAAGGGATGGTTCATGCGCGCGGTGACGTTCCAGTCAATGGCGCGGACATCATCGCCCGGCTGGTATTCGCGGACCTCCTCGAAATTCATGCCCTGGCCTTTGAAGACGCTGTGGTACTGGCCGCCGAGGGTTTCAGAAACCAGCCGGGTGGTGCGCAGCTCGATCTGCCGGATTTTCTTGAGGATTTCGCGGGGAATCATACCGAATGGACGGGAACCTTGCCGTCTTCAATGAGCGGTGGCCGCCATAAATCAAGGCACCGGCAATTCGTTGAAGATTTTTGTGATGATGGTCTCGCTGGTCTTTTCCTCGGCTTCGGCTTCATACGTGACCGTGACGCGGTGGCGCAGGACATCCATGCCGATGCTCTTGACATCCTGCGGCGTGACATAGCCGCGGCCGCGCAGGAAGGCATAAGCCTTGGCCGCGAGCGTGAGGGCGATGGTGGCGCGAGGGGAAGCGCCCAATTGAATCAAGCCCTGCAACCCGTCCATTTTGTAAGCGCCCGGGTCGCGCGTGCAACAGACGATATCGACAATGTAATCCTTAACCTTGTCGTCGATGTAAATGTCGTTGATCACCTGGCGCGCGTCCAACACCTGCCGGGCTGAGACGACCTGACTGGCCGGGGCGATGGCGGTGGTGCGGGCCATCAAATCCAGGATCTGCCGCTCTTCCTGACGCGAGGGGTAAATGATCTTGAGCTTCAACATGAACCGGTCCACCTGCGCCTCGGGCAACGGATAGGTGCCCTCCTGTTCGATGGGATTCTGCGTGGCCAGAACGAGAAAAGGCTCCTCGAGCTTGTAGGATTGGTCGCCGATGGTGACTTGCTTTTCCTGCATGGCCTCCAACAGGGCGCTCTGCACCTTGGCCGGTGCACGGTTGATTTCATCCGCCAGGACAAGATTGGCAAAGATGGGGCCGCGCCGGGTGGTGAAGGCGCCGGTTTGCGGATTATAGATTTGTGTGCCGATCAAGTCGGCCGGGAGGAGATCGGGAGTAAATTGCAGGCGGGAGAATTTGACGTTGAGGCAGGCGGCCAGCGTCTTGACAGACAAGGTCTTGGCCAGGCCGGGCACGCCTTCGAGCAAGACATGGCCGTTGGCCAGCAACCCAATGGCCAGTCGCTCGACCAGGTAATTCTGGCCGATGACGACCTTGCCGATTTCACTAAAGAGGGGGCGGACGAACGCGCTGGCCCTCTGCACTTCCTCGTTTATGGCACTGATTCCTGTGTTCATATGTATTGAGAATACGTATGCCCCAAAAGACAGTCCAACGCGAAAATTCGTTCAGAAAATCCTTTTTCTCATGGGTCCACGCCAGAAGAGAGGAAAAGTGTCCCAGCCAGGGATTGAACTTGGGACAAACAGATTAAGAATCTAATATTTGCCTTTGATAATCAGGAGCTTACGCGTTTGACGCCAAGTTTGATACCTGTTTGGCTGGCTTGACACGGGGTTTGGCGGCATGTGAGGATTCTGCACGTGAAGCTTTGGCTCTTGGTCTTGACGGTGGCTGTCTGTTTCGGCTGCAAATCGGCGCACGTGCAGAAGCCGGATCGGACCGTTCCGGTACCGGTGGTGAGGGATGCCGCGGGGCAGACTTTTGAGCAGGGACGGTGCGCGGCGATGGGACTTCGGATCGGGATGACGACTGCGGACGTTCGATCGGCTCTTGGCGAGCCTGATGAGAAGTCTGTGTCTGCGGCGCGTGAAACGTGGGTTTATGAGTGGAATCAAACGCCGCGAAAAAGTCTGCAGATCGTGTTTGAGACCGGGACTCCCTCACTCTCTGAGTTTGGTACTGGTGTCGGCTTCCATATGCGCGTCACATCCTGGGCGTGGATCGGTTTGTAATTCCAGCGGGTCGAAAAAATATTCTCCCGCGTGGAAATGATTTGCCAATGGGCGGCGCGCATGCGAATGAATAAGGGCTGTGCCTCAAGCACTGCCTCGGTAGCTCAGTTGGTAGAGCAGCAGACTCTTAATCTGTTTGTCCTAGGTTCGATCCCTAGCCGGGGCACTTTCCTTTTTTGGTTCGATCAGATTCCTTTCCCTGGGCGTGACCGGCTATCCCACCAGACAACAAGCCAAGCCTTATGCGGGATCACGATTTTCTTGCGTTGTAAACACCGCCGCCTTCCGCTCCGGGCCGAAAACAATGATCAGAACGCCGAGGCAAAAGGCGGCGAAGGCTGTCATGGCCATGGCGTTGGAATAGGTGCTGCCCTTGGACAATTGCGCTTCGACGTGCGCCGCGTTGCCGGCCAGCAACACGCCGCATTGGTAGGCGAATCCCGGCAGCACCCCCCGCACCGCGTTGGGCGACACCTCGGTGATGTGCGCCGGGATCACTCCCCACGCTCCTTGCACCAGGAATTGAATCAAAAACGCCCCCGCCGCCAAGCACACCGCCGTCGCGCCGGACGACCAAAGCGGGATGACCCCCACCGCCAACAGCAGCGCCAGCGTCATGCTTCGCCTGCGCCCAATCCGATCCGATAACGACCCGAAACAAACGCCACCGATCACCGCACCGAGGTTGTAAATGATGGCGGTGTTGCCCACCTGCGCTTTGCTGAAATGGCGTTCCTGCTGCAGGAAACTCGGATAGAGGTCCTGTGTGCCGTGCGAGGCGAGGTTCATCATGGTCATCAATGCTGCCAAGTACAAAAATAGTTTCCAATGAGAGACGGACGACCGGCACAGGCCCGACCAGGAGGTGGCGTGACTTTGCCGCCACACCTCCGATTCCTTGATCTTGCAGCAGACGAATACCGCCAGCAAGGCGGGCAGCACGCCGATGAAAAAGAGCGCGCGCCAGCTCCAGTTGTCGGGCAGGAAACGGAAGCAGCACGCCGCCAGGAGGTAGCCGCACGGGTAGCCTTGCTGCAGAAGGCCGGAACAAACTCCCCGCCACCGGGGCGGAACCTTCTCCATCGCCAGCGCGGCGCCCACGCCCCATTCCCCGCCCATGCCGACGCCGAAGAGCGCCCGGCAGATCATGAACACGCCGAAAGTTGGCGCCAGGCCGGAGAACACCTCCATCACTGAGAAAAAGATCACATTGGCTATCATTGGCCGCCGCCGGCCGTAGCGGTCGGCCAGCAACCCAAAAATCACCGCCCCCACCGGGCGAAAAGCCAGGGTGATGGTGATGGCCAGCGTCATCTGGTCCTTGAGGGAGACATGAAAATCCGCCGCCGCTTTCGAGAGGACAAAGACCAGGACAAAGAAATCAAAAGCATCCAGCGTCCAGCCCAAAAAGCTGGCGAGCACGGCATAGACGGTGTCGTTTTGCGATTTCAAGAACGCAAGGGCTGGACCGAATCTGCGGCTTGCCGGGCCAAACTGCAATTCCTCTGTGAGCCCGTGGTGCGTTCACTGCTGCACGTCGTCGAACCTGTCTATGTGACCGCCGAACCCGGCCCCGGCACATCGATTCTGATTTGGCGCGGCACGGACAGAGTTCTTCTCCAAGTCCTTCTCCACGCCAAGCTCGAATATGGACCTGATCCTTTTCCGGCTGTCTCGCGCGTCACTCTGGAATTTTAAACAGCGAAAAGTTTTTGGTTTCCTCGACGACTTCCAAATGCAAGGCGTCCCATTCCGGCCCATAGATTTCCTTAATGTCCATTTCTTCATGAAACCACTGCCAATTGGTGCCGCGCGTCGTCAGGATGTGCGTGGCATTTCCCAGCAGTCGCGCCAGGGGAGGATGAGATCGTTTGGTGATTCCGTTGGCAGTCAAAGCAAGGGTTCCGCCTGAAGACGGAATCAACCCCAACGCCACTTCAAACGGATCTGAAAACAGCACGGCGTTCAGACGCATTTCTGGATTGGCGTGGCGGCGCACCAATTGAGTCCCCTCGTTCAGTTCTTCCATATACGCCCGCGTCTGCCCTCGTCGCGTCCCTGATCGGACGAATCGAAAATCATTCAGGGGTGTTGACTGCAATGCTTCTGGCGAAACCCAGTCCTTATTGATTTGCCTGTCCGTTATGTAGCGAATGGTTTTTGACTCGGATATTATCGGGGGAAGCAAAAACAGCAAGAGCAGCAGGAAAGCCCCCAAGTGGCGCGCCGCGACGAACAGCGGTGCCTCGCCGGACGCGTTCACCTGGCGCAAAATCAACTCCGCGTCATACAAAGCGGCGAGAGCCAGCAACGGCATTTCTCCACTTTGAGTGTTCGACGAGATCAGCAAGATTGCGCCGGTGAAGAGGGTCACAATCACAAGAAAGTGCCGCCAGGGCAGCAGCCGATGGCCCCCCGGTTCCGTTTCTCCCAAGAAACCCTCCCAAACCGGCAGCAAGAGCACCGGCAGCCACACGATACTTTTAACCCCGTGAACAATGAAACCGTGAATCCTGCCACCGGAGTCCTGGCTCGCTGCCATCATCCGATAATCATTCACCAAATCTGAGAGCGGGATTTTGGTCAGAACCAAAGCCATCGCCAGGAAGGCCGCGGCGCTGCACACGCACAGCAATGCCCAGCCGAGGCGGATCCGTCCCAGGAGACAAGCCACCCCAAAAAAGAGGATGCCGATGACGAAATAATTCACCTTGCAGCCCAGAAGCGCTGTCAAGGCGAAGCCTGCCAGCGCCGCCTCCGCCCAGTCCGCCCAACTTCTGCCCAGCCCCTGCCTCGGCGGCAGGAACACAATCAATCCCAAAAGAAAAATGAATGCTTCCCCATGGCGATTGTACATCATGGCGTGATCGGTGTAGTCGTATGGATCGCCCAGCGGCTTTGGCGTGATCACCAGCAACCCGATGAATAGACTGGACAGAAAGGCGGGCACCGCGCTTGTCCGGCGCCGCAAAACAGCCATGGCCGGCAGGACCAGCGCCGCCATCAAAATCACATTTCCGTAATCGATCGCCGAAACACAGGGCCGGCTGAGCTTCATCCCCAAAGCCGTCAGGTAAAAAGGCAGTTCGCCGAAGATGTCGTAAAAGTCCCGATGCGGCACCTGCCCGGTGGTGATGCGCCAGGCACCGTCCAGGATGACGGGCGTATCCCAAGGGCAGCCATTCATGGCCGGCGCCCCAAGCTTGACCACCAGCGTCCCCAGCAAGGCCATTACAACCACCAGCAACGCCCAGGCCCGGAAGAATGCGCCGCGGCTTCCTGAACAAATGATCCGGTCAATCTGGTGTTGGTATTGGCGGACGATGTACATTGAAAGATACTTCTTAATCAAGTTTGCCTGGTCAAGGGGAAAACCGTGGGGAAAGTCGTGGCGACGGTTTTCAAAAAAAGGCTGTTTTTCCCTTGACTACCCGCACAAGCCCAGCAAAATCCCCTCGCTTGAGATGAATCCACACGACATCCGCCTCGTCAGCCTTGAGCAATCGAAACACGCGCCTGTCGGCCAGGTCGGCCCGGCTCTGTCAGGGGCCATGGAGGTGGCAGCGTGGTTTGACTGGGATGCGATTTCCTGCCAGGAAGCCGGACTTCCTGGAAAACCCCTGCGGTGTCGCTTGAAATCAATGAGGTTCTGGAGATGAAATTGACTAAAAATACCAGGGTGATGATCCTGGGCTGTGGCGGAATGCTCGGCCAGGCCGTCTATGAGCGTTTTAATAAGGCCTGCACCGTGCTGGCCACCGATATCGACTTGAATTCGCCGTGGCTTGAGCATCTTGACGTGCGCGATTGGCAGCAGCTTTACGAGCGTGCACGAGAATTCAGACCCGGGCTGCTGATCAACCTGGCAGCACTGACCGACCTTGAATTTTGCGAACTGCACCCCGATGAGGCATACCTGACCAACGGCCTTGGACAGGAAAACGCCTGCCTAGCGGCGTTAAAGCTTGATGTTCCTCTCGTTTATATTTCCACTGCCGGCATCTTCGATGGCACCGCGGAATTCTATACTGATTTCGACCGGCCAAACCCATTGAGCTTGTACGGAAAATCGAAGTATTACGGCGAATGGGTCACGCGGCAGATGTGGCCGAAGGCATTCATCTTCAGGGCGGGATGGATGATGGGAGGCGGCGTGCTCAAGGACAAGAAGTTCATCAACAAGATTTTCAAGCAGATCGCCGGCGGGGCAACAAGGCTGCATGTGGTCAACGACAAGCTCGGCACCCCCACTTATACTGTCGATTTCGCCGCATCCATGTTCCGCGTTGTCGAATCCGGCTTCTACGGTCTGTATAACATGGTTTGCCCGGGAAGTGCGAGCAGGCATGATGTGGCCGTCGAGTTTCTCCGTTGCCTCGGCCTCGATCAGCAGGTCAAGGTCAAGGTCGTTGATTCTGATTTCTTCAAGAAAGAATATTTCGCCCCGCGGCCTCATTCTGAGAAACTGGTCAATCTCAAGCTCACAGCCCGGAAGATGATGTATATGCGCGGCTGGAAGGAATGTCTGAACGAGTATTCGAAGGTTTTTAAGGCGGAGCTCAACTCAAGGAGATGGCCATGCCGCAAGAAAAGATGATCAGTGTCGTCATCCCCACGTACAAGTCCGAGTTAAATCTGCCCGAGCTGATCCGGCGACTGGCCGTGATCCTCTCCAAGCTGCCCTACAGCCATGAAATCATTTTCGTCAACGACAACAGCCCCGATGATTCGTGCTCCGTGCTGAAAGCCGCGTGTAAGGCCGATCCCAGGGTCAAATTGATCAGCCTCTCCCGGAATTTCGGCCAGCAGATCGCCACCTCGGCCGGTCTCAGATATGCGTTGGGAGACGCGGTGGTCGTGATGGATGACGACCTGCAGGACCCTCCTGAATTTATACCAGAACTGGTGAGCATGTGGGAGCAGGGAAACGATGTCGTTTATGCAATCCGCATCAACCGCAAAGAGGGGTTTTTCAAGAAGCTCGGCTACAAGATGTTTTACCGGCTCCTCTCACGAATGAGTTCGACAAGCATCCCGCGAGACAGCGGTGATTTCGGGTTGTTGGACCGCAAGATCGTAGATATACTCAACAATATGCCAGAACGCACCCGTCTGGTCAGGGGGCTGCGGGCCTGGATCGGATTCCGCCAAACGGGCGTAGAGTGCGAGCGCGGAAGCCGTTTCAAGGGCAAACCCTCCTACAATCTGGTGAAGATGATAAACCTGTCGATGAACGGCATCTTCGCTTTTTCGGACGCGCCCCTGCAGCTTTCATCAACATTGGGATTTTTTGTCTCGTTCATCGCTTTCCTGGGCATGATCCTGACCATCATCCAGAGGATCATGACGTTCTTCTTGCCGAATAACCCGCTCGCCGTCTGGCCGGGATTCAGCACCATCGTGCTGGCGATATTATTCCTCGGCGGCGTCCAATTGATCGGAATCGGGATCCTTGGAGCATACGTGGCGCGCATCTATAATGAGGTCAAGCAGAGGCCCATGTTCCTCGTGCGCGAAACGGTGAATCTCACAGGGAAAGACCAGGAGCAAACGTAAGCGGTTCTGAAGAAAGGCCGCCGTGTCTTGGAGCATCGCGGTCAATCTCCGCGCGCATTCGGCATATCGCTCTTTGCGTCCAAGCCTGACTAACGAGCGGTTGTGATCAGAGCACGTACTCGGCAACGAAATCCTGTCCGCCAGGGTTGTGTTCGAGTTTGAACCCGACTTTTCGGCTGAGCTGTTGCATGGCGTGATTGTCGGCCATGATGTCGGCGGCGATGCGCGCCAGTTTTTCCTCACGGCCAACCTGCACCAGCCGCTTGAGCAGTTCGGTGCCGAGTCCCTGTTTTTGGCAACGGTCAGTGACGAGCACCGCGAATTCGGCCTCGTTGGCGCCATGCACCTTGCTAAGGCGGCCGACGCCAAGGATTTCGCGGCGGCCGGTTTTGGCATCGGTGTGTTCGGCCACGAGCGCGATTTCGCGGTCGTAATCGTTGAAACAAATGCGGGTCAACCGTTCATGCGCGACGCGTTGCGATAATTTCAGGGCGCTGAAATAGCGATGATAAACGCTTTCCTCGGAGAGGGTCTCGTGGAACTTGACCATGAGCGGCTCATCTTCCGGGCGGATGGGCCGGATGACGACCTGAGTCTTGTTGGCCAACTGCGCCGTTGTGACGTATTGGGCCGGGTAGGGGCGGATGGCGGGTTTGGGCAATTTCTTCACCGGGGTGGAGGGATCATGCATCACCACGCGGGCATCGAGGGCGAAGATGCGTTCGGATGAAACGAGCAGGGGATTGATATCGACTTCCGCGATCCAGGGCTGCTCGATGACCAACTGGCTGAAGCGCACCAGGGTTTGTTCCAGCGCGGTGATGTTGATCGGCTGGCGTCCGCGAACCCCCTTGAGGGCGGCGAAGATGCGGGTGCGTTCCATCATGCGGCGCGCAAGGGTGGCGTTGAGCGGCGGCAGCCCAAGGGCGCGGTCTTTATAGACCTCAACCAATTGTCCGCCCGTGCCGAATAACAACACCGGCCCGAACTGCGGATCAATGCTGCTGCCCAAAATCAATTCGTAACCGTCCAGTTTGATCATGGGTTGCACGGTCACGCCGAGGAAATGTTCCGCGCCGGCTTTTTTGGCGACGGCGGCTTCAATGGCGCGCCAGGCCGGGCGCACGGCCGAGGCGGTGCGGAGATTCAATTGCACGCCGCCAACGTCGGTCTTATGCGTGATGGTTTCGGAATACAATTTGAGGACGACGGGGAAGCCCAGATGCGCCGCGATTTTTACTGCGTCAAGCTCGCTGTGGGCGATGTGCGTTTCCACGGTGGGAATGCCGTAGGCGGCGAGCAGTTGCTTGGACTCGTGCTCGGTCAAAATAGTGCGGCCCGTCTTGCGCGCGGCCTGCAGCAGTCTCTCCACCTTCGGGAGGTCGATGCGGGCGTGGTCGGAATCATCCGTGGTGGCGGGCGTTTCGTAAAGCGCGCGGAGATTGTCGCTGTAACGCCACATGTAATAAAAGGCCCGGGCAGCGCGGTCGGGGTATTTGAAGGTGGGAATGTTCGCGGCGTTGAGGATGTCCTCACCCGCCTCGACTTCACCCGCGCCCATCCAACTGGCCAGGATGGGTTTGTTCTCCACTTTGGGCATTTTCGCCAGTTGCTCGCCGGTGGCGGTGGCATCCGTCATCGCTTGCGGCGTGAGGATGACCAGCAGGCCGTCGGTATTCGGGTCTTTGACCACCAGCTCCGAGGCCTGGGCGTACAACTCCGCACCGGCGTCACCGATGATGTCCACCGGATTGTTGTGGCTCCAGGTTGGCGGAAGGATTTTGTTGAGGGCCGCCATTGTTTCGGGCGTCAGGTTTGCCAGTTGCGCGCCGCTGGTGATCAGGGCGTCTGTGGCGATCACGCCCGGGCCGCCGGCATTGGTAACGATGGCAAGGCGCGGCCCTTTTGGGCGGGGCTGTTTGGCTAGCACTTCCGCCATGTCGAACAATTCAGAAATGGTGTCCACCCGCAAAACGCCGACACGCTGGAAGGCGGCCTGCAAGACTTCATCGCTGCCGGTCAGCGACCCGGTGTGGGAGGCGGCGGCCTTGGCGGCCTGTTCTGTGCGCCCGGGCTTGATCACGATGATCGGTTTGGTCAGCGAAACCTCGCGTGCGGCAGACAGGAATCCGCGCGCGTCGCCGATGGTCTCCATGTAGATGATGATGCTCTTGGTGCCTGGATCATCCCCGAGATAGTAAATCAGATCGCTCCAACCCACGTCGAGCATCGAGCCGAGGGAGGCGAAGGCGCTGAAACCGACGTTTTCCTTCAAGCTCCAGTCCAGAATAGCCGTGCAGAGCGCGCCGCTCTGGCTGAGGAAGGCGACATTGCCGGGTTTGGCGATGGTGGTTGCGAAAGTGGCATTCAAGCCGATCTTTGGAATCATGATGCCGAGACAATTCGGCCCGACCACCCGCATTCCGCCACTCTGCGCATCGGCGAGGATGATTTGTTCGAGCTTCTCTCCCGCTTTGCCGATTTCCTTGAAACCGGCCGAAATGATGATGGCGCCCGGCACGCCCGCCTGGGCGCAGTCGCGGATGACTGACGGCACCGCGGTCGCCGGGGTGCAGATCACCGCCAAATCCACCTTTTCGGGGACAGCGCCAATGTTCGGATAAGCCTTCACGCACAGCACGGAGGAGCGTTTGGGATTGACCGGATAAACCACGCCCTCGAAGCCCCCTCGGCCGAGATTCTGGAAGACAGTCCGTCCCACACTACCCTTGGTTTCCGTCGCGCCGATGACCGCGATGACCTTGGGCGAAAGGATGTGGTTCAGGGGATGCTGTCGCGTCCGCAGGATGTCGTGGGCGGATTCGATGCTGTGGGGGCCGCGGGACAATGCCGGGGTGGGTTCAGGCTTTTCAACTTCTTTGACGTCAGGCGTTATAGTTTTCATTTGCAAAATGGTCGTAAAATTAGCGCCGGAATCCACCGGCTGACATGGAGTCCATCAATCATTCTCGGACTAAATTGGCCGGAATGGGGCCTGTCCACTGTACGCTCTTTGGCAAAGGCTCACCGTTTTTTGCTCCCGCGGAAGAGGATCATGAAAGTCGCGGTTTGGCAAGGCTTGTCCTTGTCAACCAACCCGGCAAAAAATGGCTAATATTTACCAAGGAGAGGATAGTCCCCCACGCGCTCCGCGCTTAAGATGAGGACGAGTATTATGAGGATAAAAGTGTCGGTTAAATCCAGTTGCTTTCCGCCCTGAGTCGGAAGAGGGAATCCGCATGTCCATATCTCCTGATGTCAGCGAGGGCCTCGAAAAGAACCGGGTGGTCGCAGTGGCAACCGCCTTCGGCTGCCCGCGCAATTTTCTCGACAACCGCTTCGTCTATACGGTGGTGTCGGCGCGGGCGCGCGGCCTGGCCATCGGCATCAACATGAACCCGGACCGGCGTTGCAACTTTGACTGTGTGTATTGCGAGGTGAACCGGAATTTGCCCGTCACGGAACAAAAACTGGACGTTGCGGTGATGGCGGAGGAATTGGACAAGACACTCCTGCTGGTGCGCTCGGGCAGAATCAGGGAACATGCGGCCTACCGCGGGTTGAGGGACGACTTGCTGCAATTGCGCCACGTGGCGTTGAGCGGTGATGGCGAACCGACGCAGTGCCCTAATTTTGCCGAGGCGATCCAGGTGGTGGTCCATCTGAGGGCGCGCACTCCCCATGCATTTTTCAAACTGGCCCTGATCACCAACGGCACCGGGTTGGATTTGCGTCCGGTGCAGAAAAGCCTGCAGTACTTTACGCCCGACGATGAAATCTGGATCAAGCTGGACGTGGGAACGCAAGATTACATGGATCGCGTCAACCGGTCCGAAGTGCCGCTGGAAAAGGTGCTTGAGAACATTCTGCTGGTCGGACGGCGGCGGCCTGTGGTCATTCAGAGTTTGTTCCCATTGGCCTTTGGCGAGGAACCGTTGCCGCAAGAAATTGACGCGTATATCTCCCGCCTGAAGGAGCTGAAGAACAACGGGGCGCGAATATCGCTCGTTCAGATTTATTCCGCGACGAGGCCGATCGCGCATCCGGATTGCGGACACATGCCGCTGAGGAAGTTGTCACGGATCAGCCACCGGATCAAGATGGAAACGGGATTGAAAGCGGAAGTGTTTTAAACGCGGGGCCGGGGGGCGCGGACGGTGAAGCCTAGGGAAAAACCTTAGATGGACTAGTGGAACCCCCAAGACACGCATAGCACGATGCCTGATTGATGACGGGAGGGGGTCGGTGTTATTTTGCTCACATGACGACAAGATATGCAAAGCAGACCACCGACAAGACGATGAACCGCCACGACAACAAGGATTTGATCGAGAGTCTGATCAGTTCGAAGATCTTCCAGGATTATGAGCGGGCGTTCAGCGAAACGACGGGGTTGCCCGTCTCGTTGCGTCCCGTGGAATCGTGGCAGTTGCCCCACCACGGCAAGCGGCATGAGAATCCGCTGTGCGCCATGCTGGCGGAGAAGAGCCGGTCCTGCGCGACTTGCCTGCAAATGCAGCAACAACTTTCGGAAGGGGCAAGATTCGAGCCGGCGACGGTGACCTGCCAGCTTGGCCTGGTGGATACGGCGGTGCCGGTGCGTTTGGGGGAGCAGTTGATCGGCTTCCTGCAAACCGGCCAGGTGCTGCGCAAAAAGGCCACCCCCTCCCAAATCGAGCGCACGTCCAGGCTCATCGCGGAATGGGGACTTGAAATGAGCGATGAACGGCTGCAAAGCGTCTATTTCGGGACCAAGGTTTTGTCGTCCAAACAATACGAAGCGATGGTCAAGTTGCTCAGCATATTTGCAGAGCACATATCGGTGGTCAGCAATCAAATTGTGGTGCATCGGGAGAATGCGGAATCGCCCGTCATCAAGCGGGCGAAAGAATTCATCGTGGAAAACCAGGCGGAAGACCTTTCCCTGGGCCAGGTGGCCAAGGCGGTCAACACCAGCACGTTCCATTTTTGCAAGATGTTCAAAAAAGCCACCGGATTGAACTTCACGGAGTATGTTTCGCGTGTTCGGGTGGAGAAGGCGCGGAACCTTCTGCTCAACCCAAACCTGCGCATCAGCGAAATTGCCTACGAGGTCGGTTTCCAGTCTCTGACGCATTTCAACCGCGTGTTCAAGAAGATCACCGGGCAATCACCGACGGATTACCGGAGCCAACTGGCGCCGGCGTGATGCCCTGGCGCGAAGGAAGCCCTTCTTTTGACGAGGGTGCCGCACAGACTTCAGTAACATGAGGCCGTGATGGACGCGTATTCCAAAATGACCAAGGCCGAGCTGGTGAAGAGTCTCAAAGCTTTGGAGACCGGGTTGGATTCCGCCGGCGATGCGGGAGCCGGCTCGCCTGCCACAGGACAATTGGAGCCGATCCAGGAATTGCGCGACCTGAAATTGGCGCTGGACGCCCACTCCATCGTGGCCATCACTGACGCGCGTGGCCGCATTACCTACGTCAACGACAAATTTTGCGAGATATCCAAATATCCGCGCGAGGAATTGCTGGGCCAGGACCATCGCATCATCAATTCCAAGTTTCATCCCAAGGAATTCTTCCACGATCTGTGGACGACCATTGCCCGGGGGAAGGTTTGGAAGGGCGAAATTCGCAATCGCGCCAAGGACGGCACTTATTATTGGGTGGATACGACCATATTTCCTTTCCTCAACGCGGACGGAAAGCCGGCGCAGTATATTGCCATCCGGACGGACATTACGGAGCGCAAACGGACGGAGGTCAAGCTGGCGGAACTGGCGCAAAGCCTGGCGGAAAAGAACAAGGAATTGGAAACGGTGGTCTATATTGCATCGCACGATCTGCGTTCTCCCCTGGTCAATATCCAGGGATTTACCAAGGAATTAAAACGCGACTGTGATCGGATTTTCGAGCTGATGGCGGACAGAGAGCCTTCGGCTGAAAAGGACCGCGAATTGAAGGCGATTCTGGACAGCGACATGCCCGAAGCGATGGAATTCATCCAAGCCGGCGTGGTCAAGATTGACACTTTGCTGGCCGGCTTTCTTCGTTTCTCGCGGCTGGGCCGGTCGGCGCTGACGATGCGGCGGCTGGACATGAACGCGATGCTGGCCAGCATCGCGCAAACCGTTGAATTTCAGCTTAAGCAAGCCGGCGCAACGCTGCAAGTTGGAGCCTTGCCGGACTGCCGGGGCGACGCCATCCAAATCAACCAGGTTTTTTCCAATTTGATCGACAACGCGATTAAATATCGCAGCCCGAACCGCCCGGGGCTGATTGAAGTGACCGCCCGGATTGAAAACGGCGTTTGCATCTATGCGGTCAAGGACAACGGCATCGGCATTGCGCCGGAGCACCAGGCGAGAGTGTTCGAGATTTTCCACAGACTCAACCCTGCTGCTTCCGAGGGGGAAGGACTGGGGTTGACCATCGCCCAGAAGATACTGGAGCGGCAGGAGGGCAAAATATGGGTGGAGTCGAAACCCGGTGAGGGCAGCGTTTTTTTTGTTTCTTTGCCCGCAATTTAAGGTGTACATAGATGTGCATGACGAAAGAAGTCGTTGTCTTGATCGCCGATGATGATCTCGGCCACATCCGCCTGATTGAAAAGAACCTTCGTCGCGCCGGGTTGCACAATCCCATCGAGCGGTTTGACAACGGCCAGGACATTTTGGATTTTCTGTTTGGCCGGGGCGAGCGTCATCGGGCCAGGGAAGCCTCCTACCTGCTCCTGCTTGATATCCGCATGCCTAAAGTCGATGGCGTGGAAGTGCTCCGGCAGATCAAGTCGGACCCGGAGTTGAAGAAAGTGCCCGTCATCATGCTGACGACGACGGATGATCCGCGCGAGGTCGAACATTGCCACGAGCTGGGTTGCAGCAATTACGTGGTCAAACCGGTGGATTACGAGAAATTCTCCGAGGCGATCAAGCAGTTCGGCCTGTTCATCGCGCTGGTGCAAGTGCCGGAAGTCCGCACGTGACTGGAGCATGAGCAACCGCAAACCAGCCGCGCAGCTTCTGGTCGTCGATGATGATCGCGGGCTGTTGCGCCTGGCGGCCAGGACGCTGGAACGGGAGGGTTTTTCCGTTGCCACCGCCAACTCCGGCGCGGATGCCATCGGCTGGTTGAAAGAGCACCCGCTGGATTTGCTTTTGTTGGATTTGAAGCTCCAGGATTTCGACGCCCCGCAGATCATCCGCCAACTTTCAGACCTCAATCGCCTGCCTCCCTTTCTCATCATCACCGGGCAGGGCGATGAACAGGTGGCCGTCGAGATGATGAAGAGCGGCGCGCGGGATTATCTGGTCAAAGGCGCAGGGTTTTTGGAGGTTCTGCCCTCGGTCGCGGCACGCGTGCTGGCGCAGATTGAGCAGGAGAAGAAGCTGGCGGCGGCGGAGGATGCCTTGCGCTTGAGCGAGGAACGGTTCCGGGTCGCGTTGATCCATTCTCCCATCATGGTCTTCAACCAGGACACCGGGCTGACTTACACCTGGGTCCACAACCAGTCCGTGCTCCAAACGGGCCGGGAAATGCTGGGCAAGACCGACGCGGAACTGTTTCCCGCCGAAGAGGCGGACCGGTTGACGCAGATCAAGGCGCGCGTTTTGATGACCGGTACAGGGCTGCGCCAGGAAGTTTCCCTCGCCGCGAACGGGGAAAAACATTTTTATGACCTGACGGTTGAACCCGTCAGGGACCCGGCGGGCCGGATTGCGGGCATCACCGGCGCGGCCATGGAAGTGACGGAGCGCAAACGGTTGGAGGAGGAAATCCTCCACATCAGCGAAATGGAGCAGCGCCGCATCGGGCAGGACCTGCACGACGGCATCTGCCAGCACCTGGCGGGGATAGAATTGAAGAGCCAATCCCTGGCCGAAATCCTGGAGAAGAAAGCCAGGGGCCTGGCGGCTCAAGCGGTGCAAATTGCCGGCCACGTGCGCGACGTCATAGCGCAGACACGCTCGCTGGCCCGCGGCTTGTCACCCTTCATTCTCGAAGCCGAAGGCTGCGCCTCCGCGCTGAGGGAATTGGCCGCAAGTACGGAAAAGCTGTTCAACGTCAAATGCAGTTTCCAGGCCGTCGGGCCGGTCTTGATTTCCAACCAGGCCGTGGCCACCCACCTTTATCGCATCGCGCAGGAAGCGGTTTCCAACGCCATCAAACACGGCAAGGCCAGCGCCGTCGAAATCAGCCTGTCCAATGCGAACGACAAAATTCTCCTGGCGGTGAGCGATAACGGCATCGGGATTCGATCGCCGGGCCCGACCGCCACCGGCATGGGCTTGCGTATCATGCAGTATCGGGCGGGAATGATCGGGGCCATGTTGCTGGTGCAGGCCCAGGGCAAAGGCGGGACAAGAATCGTTTGTTTTCTGCAAAAAACCGGGGAGCGGCCGGCGAAATGAAAGCAACAAAAAAAGTAACCCAGGCGCAAACGAAGATCCTCATCGTGGACGATCATCCGATGATGCGGGAAGGCCTGGCGCAATTGATTGGGCAGCAGCCGGACATGAGGGTGTGCGGCGAAGCGGGGGACGCGCACGAGGCTTTGAACAAGGTCAGGGTGCTCAAGCCGAACCTGGTTTTGGCGGACATCACGCTGCCCGGACGCAACGGCTTGGAGATGATCAAAGACATCCACGCGCTGGATCCCGGCATTTTGGTGTTGGCCATTTCCATGCATGATGAAGCGTTTTATGCCGAGCGCGTGCTGCGCGCTGGCGGCCGGGGCTACGTGATGAAACAGGAAGGCGGCAAAAAAATCATGGAAGCCATCCGCCAGGTTTCGGCCGGGCATATCTTTGTCAGCGAAAAAATGTCGGCCAGGATTTTGGAGATTTTCTCCGGTGCCCGGCGGGAAGGCGGCCAGTCGCCGGTGGCCAACCTGACCGACCGCGAATTGGAGGTTTTCGAATTGATCGGGCAGGGAATGGGGACAAAGGAATTAGCCGGGGAATTGCACGTCAGCCCCAAGACCATCGAAGTCCATCGCGCCAACATCAAGGCCAAACTCCAGATCAAGAGCATGGGAGAATTGATCCGCTACGCCGTCCGCTGGGTGGAGTCGGAAAAGCGGGAGGAATAAGGGACGCTGTCCTGCTCAGGTAGTATGAACTTAAAATTGACAAAGGTTATTCTTGCCTGCCTCCTGTTTGCCGTCGCTGCCACCGGCTGCCAGACTTCAAACCAAAAATCCCGTTGCCCGGCCGATGCCGGTGGTTCGCCCACCCCGGACAATCAACTCACGGCCAGGGAAAAAGAGGCGGGTTGGCGGTTGTTGTTTGACGGCAAATCGGCTGACTTATGGCGCAGTGCGCGGTCGGATGCGTTTCCGTCCAACGGCTGGCGGATCAAGGACGGCCTGCTGACGGTGTTGGGCAGGGGCGGAAGGGAGGCCAGGGGAGGTGGCGACATCATAACTCGTGAGCGGTTTTCCAACTTTGAATTGCAGGTGGATTTTATGCGCACCCCCGGTTGCAATAGCGGCATCAAAATATTTGTCCAGCCGAACCTCGACCCGGTCACCGGGCTGGGGACCAGGGCCTCCACTGGTTCGGCCATTGGCCTGGAATACCAAATCCTCGATGACGAGCGCAATCCGGACGCGAAATTGGGCGTGAATGGGAACCGCAAGCTCGGCGCGCTTTATGATTTGGTTCCGGCCGGCCCGGACAAGCATCCGAACCCCATGGGCGAATGGAACCATGCGCTGATCATTTCCCGTGGCCGGCATGTCGAGCACTGGCTCAACGGGCGCAAAATCGTGCAGTATGATCGCGGTTCGCCGGAGTTTCGCGCGGCGGTGGCCGCAAGCAAGTTTAAGAACATTCCCGGATTCGGCGAATGGCCGGACGGCCATATTCTATTGCAGGAACACGGCAGCGAGGTCTCGTTTAAAAACATCAAAATACTGGTTTTGCCGGCCTCCTGAACGGCATTCCAACTATCAGCGGACCACAAATTTTGCTTGCGATAACCGCAAAAGCCGCCAAGTATCCGGCAATTAAAGAAAACAGCGGAGACAGCGTTGACATTCTCGTATTCCCGCTTGAAGTTTGCTTGGCAGTGGAATCGGGAAATGCCAAAACTAGGTTGCCAAATTGGATTGAGCCATTGAAAACACAAACAAACAAAGCACAAATATTATGAGCACACAGACACAAGAAGCAAATGAGGCGGAGAACCAACTGGCCGAAGATGCGAGCGCCTTGATCAACGCCACCGCCGGCGTGGCCGGGGAAAAAGTCGGGGAAGCCCGCAAACGTCTTGCCGCCGCGCTGGAACGCGCCAAAGAGGTGGCGGGCCGCGTGCGCGAGAAGGCCGTGGCAGGCGCGAAGGCCGCCGACGAATGCGTGCGCGAGCATCCTTACCAAGCCATCGCCATCGGCGTCGGCCTGGGGATGATTGTCGGCTATATCCTGGGCCGCCGGGGCCGCAACGATTGATGGCGCGATGGAGGAAACCACCGCCAGCTTCGGGCAACTGGCCGCCACGTCGAAAGATTTGGCGCGGCGGCTGTTGATCATCGGAGAGAACCGGCTCGAACTGTTGGCGGTGGAAGTGCAGGAAGAGCGCCAGCGTCTTGTGCGCGCCCTGCTTCTGGCCCTGGGCGCGGCGGTCTGCGGCCTGCTCGGTGGCATGACGCTCACAGCGGCCATCGTGGTTTTGTTGGGTGCCTGGTCGCCCGCTGCCATCCTGCTGGTTTTCACCGTCCTCTACGGGGCGGCCGGAGGTTTTATTTACTGGCGGCTCATGGCGCTGATGCGTGGCTGGGAGGTGCTTTCCGCCTCGCTGGATCAACTCCGCAAGGACCGCGCCTGCCTGGAAAAAATCTGCCAATGACACCGCTCGAAACGCGCAAACAACTTTTGATTGTCGAAAGCGAGTTGAACCGCGCCCAACTGGCGGGCGACGTGGCGGCGTTGAGGGCGGACATTCGCGCGCTCTCCAACCGCGCCAAATCCATTGGTTCCATCGCCTCGACCGTTGCGATGGTGGTGTCGGCCCTGGCGGCCTTCCGGCGCGACAAACCCGCGCGCGCCGACGGGAAACGCTCCTGGCTGGATGTCATTCTCAAAAGCGCGGGCTTGATTTCCAATCTCTGGATGGCGCTCCGTTCGCCGGCCCGCGACCGGGAATAAACCATATTCGCAATGAGATTCTTCAACGCTGACGCGGACGACCAAAAAGTTGAGGTGCTGAGAAACATTCCGATCTTTCACGAGTTGACCCGCAAGGAGATGCTGGAGGTGGACGAACTCTTGTATGAGCGCATTTACGAAAAGGATGAGGTGGTCTTTGAGGAGGGCGACGCCGGGCACGGGGTTTTCATAGTTGTCAGCGGCCGGCTCCGGGTGGACCCCGGACATGAGTCGCTGAAAACAGTTCTGCTGGACGTCGGCCCCGGCGAATCGGTGGGCGAGCTGGCGTTGTTCGACGAGGGGCCGCGCAGCGCGACGGTGGTGGCGATGGAGCGCACCGTGACGGTGGCGTTGTTTCAAGCGGAGTTCGCGACCCTGTTGATGAAAAACAAGAACATCGGAGTCAAGGTGCTGCTGGCCATCGCCCGCATCCTGAGCCGGCGGGCGCGGCAACTGCTGCAACACGAAAAACACATACCGAGCTTGTGACGAAGATCCCCCAACCCGCCGCCGCGACCCTGGTGGTGGTCATTCTCAGCACCATTCTGCTGCTCCTGTTGTTCCAGAAAATGATCTGGCTGGTCCTGCCCCTGTTGCTGGCGCTGCTGCTTTACTACAGCCTCCGTCCGGTGGTGGACGCTTTGGTGGTGCATGGCTGGCGGCGTGAGACGGCCGCGATGGCAGTCTGCCTGTTTCAAGCGATCATCGCGGCTGGCATTGTCGTCCTCCTGTTTCTCTTCCTGACCAAGGCCGGGTCGCAGGGTGGTTTCACCCGCTACCTGGCGGGCGGACAGAACCTGCTCAGGAGAACCGTCGGCGCGCTGGAAGAGGGCGTGCCGGTGTTCAAGCGAATAAATTTGAGCGCGCAACTTGACGACCAGCATGTACGGGAGTTTGGCGACAAGTTCGTCGAGAAGAACCTGTTGCCGGTCATGTTGCAGTTGCTGGAGTGGCTGCCGTCGCTCTTGCTGGTTCCCTATATCACGTATTTTATGTTGACTGACTCGTCGCGGCTGAAGAAATACATCATCCAAAGCGTGCCGAACGCATTTTTTGAAAGAGTGCTGCTGCTCTTTTCCCATTTGGACACCAGCCTGCAAAGCTATTTTCAAGGGTTGCTGCTGCTCACGGTTCTGGAGGGGAGCTGTCTGGCCATGGGACTGGCGCTGGTGGGGATTCCGCACGCCATTTTTTTGGGATTGGCCGCCGCCTTGCTGGCCTGGGTTCCCTATCTCGGATCGATTGTGGGGTGCCTGATGGTGGTGCTGGTGGCCGCCACCGACTTCCCCGACAAGCCCGGCATGGCTTACGCCTGCTTGGGCCTTTTCCTGGGCGTCCGGCTGCTGGACGATTTTATCTTCATGCCACTGACGGTGGGCCGCCAGCTTCACGTTCATCCTTTGTTAAGCGTCTTGATGCTCTTCCTCGGCGCCACTGTCGCCGGGGCCACCGGACTGGTGTTTGCGCTGCCGTTGTACGGGGTGATTGCGGTGATTGGCGAAACCATCGCCCAAATCGTGACCGATCCAAGGCTGCGAGCGCGATACAAGGCGGCGCGCCACCTTGCAGCGACGGCCGAACGGTTTTAGCCTCTCAACCGGCGGCTTAATTCAAGGGCAGCCGTTTCAAGTCGGCATTGATGTCCGTCATGATGTCGCGCAGGTCGGCGTCCCAGGCGGCGGCCAAAGGCGAGGGCGCGGCTTTGGCCATCGGCGTGCGCCGGGCGCATACCTTGTCCAACAGGACCCGTCCCGTCCCGTCCTGCTTCAGTTCGTAAAGTATAAAATGAATTTCCATCGCGCCGGCCGGCTGGGCCGGCTTCCGAAAATCGCCATAAAGTTCGTTGATGGAAACTTCCGCCACGAGCGAAGCGGTCAGGCCGCTGCCCGGCTCGAGAACGCTGCCAAAGGCTCCGCCGGCGCGCAGCCAGGCGCCGATGGGCTGTTCGAGAGCGCGCGCGGGCGGAATAAAAAACCCGGCGTAAGGATCATGCTCGTAAGAGTTCTCCGCCGTTCGGTAGGTGAATGACCGGCTTTGGAAAAGAGGGGAAACCGTCACGCGCCGCATGGCCAGCACATTCGTTTTTGATACGGCGGCCGGAGGTTCAGTCGGCAGGGCAAAAGCAAAACTCTGGCTTCTCCAGACCGGCTCGGAATCGCAACCGCAGAGCGCGACGGCGGCGAGCGCCAAAAGAACGAATGAATCATGGCGGACGCGCGCCGCCGGCAGTGGGGTGTTTGGATATTGTTCAGGCATGGGTCTCATTTCCTGGGGGGTTCTTCAACGCTGCTCGCCGGCTTCGGCGGTTTGCTGAACAGCACCGAGGAGGGCCTTTGTTCCAGGTTATGGAGCAACAGGGCCAAATCTTCGGTGGCGGACCTGATGTTGACCAGCGAGGCGTTCAATTCGGCCGTATCGACGCCGGCCAGCGCGCGGCGCAGTTCGACGGCCGCGCCGGATAATCGCGCCTCCAGCGCTTGGGCGTTCCGGCTCACGGTGGGGAGGTCGGCTCCCTTGATCGCGTCCTGCGCGTCGGCCAGGGTGCGCTGCAAGCCGCGGTTGGTGTCGCGCAACTCGGCCACGAGCGCATTGGCGTTGGTGCCCAGGCGGTTGAAATCAATCCGGTTGATGTTTTCGACCACGCGATTTGCGGACTCGATCAGCTTTTGCGTGCGTTCGAGCAATTGGGACAAATCCAGGTCTTCCGTGCGCGCCAGAGTTTTCTCCAACGCGGCAAAGGCGTGGGCAAACAGGCTGGGGGCCGAGGGGATGTAATAATGTTTCGGCGTCCACGGCACGGGCACAACCGGGTAGAGTTTTGGATCCACGTATTCAAGCAGGACGAGGCTGGGGCCGAGAAAACCCTGCCCCTCGACCCTGGCCCGCAGACCGCGGGCGACTTCCGCGTCCAGCATTTGCTGAACATTGTCCGTTGCGGTAACAACGCCGGCGCTCCTTGGAACCTTGAAGAGAATGACGACGGACTGTCCCTTGTACTGCGGTTGCTCCGTGGCAATGAAATTGATGGCGGTCACCTTGCCGATGGTCACTCCGCGCAATTTGACCAGCGCCCCCACGGAGAGGTTCTCGACCCCGCCGTCGATATACGTTTCAAACACGTCCCCTCTTTCGAAAAGGCTTCCGATGCCCAAGGCAAACAAGGCGCAGACCAGGAGGCCGAAACCAATGAGCACGAAAATGCCGATTTTAAAATGATTGGCGCGCTGGCTCACGCAGCCTCCCTTTTTAAGAAGTGCCGAACCCAGGGTTGGGCGGCGTGGTCGCGCAAATAGGACGGTGGCCCCTCCGCCACGATGCCCCGCACCCTTGGATCCAGCACAATAACGCGATTGGCCACCGCAAAAATGCTGGCCAATTCATGCGTGACCATGACGAAAGTCATGTTCAGGCCCCTGGCCAGTTCCCGAATCAAGGCATCGAGGCCGGCGGACGTGATGGGATCCAGTCCCGCCGAAGGCTCGTCCAGAAACAGGATGCAGGGATCGAGCACGATGGCGCGCGCGATGCCGGCGCGCTTTTGCATGCCACCGCTCAAATCGGAAGGCAGCTTAGTGGCGGAGGATTCCAGACCCACCAGCCGCAATTTGGAAAGCGCAATGAGATCCTTGGCGTCTTCGGACAGGTTGGTGAATTCATCCAGCGGCAGGCGGACGTTTTCCAGGGCCGTCAGCGAACCAAAGAGCGCGCTGCTTTGATACAGCACCCCGAACTTGCGCAGGATGCGCATGCGCGCCGGGCCTTCGGCGCCGGCCAGGTTCTCCCCTGAAATGAGCACCTCCCCGGCCAGCGGCTGGTGCAGCCCGATCATATGTTTGAGCAGGGTGCTTTTGCCCGAGCCTGACGCGCCGAGAATCGCGAAGACCTCGCCGCGGCGCACCTCGAAATTAATCCGGTCCAAAACCACTCTCCCCCCGTACCCAATCGTCAGGTTTCGCACCACAATCAAACTGGCACCGGATTCCATCATTGTCTCAACGTATAAGTGACCGACGCAATTACCGCGTCGGATAGAATAATCAACAAAATGCTGCTGACCACCGACCGCGTGGTGGACTCGCCCACGGCCTGCGGCCCCACGCCGGTCTGAAGGCCCCGCAGGCAGCTCACGGAGGAGACGACCAGTCCAAAGACCACGCTTTTGCAAAGGCCTTCCGCGAGATCGCCATAATGAACCGCAGATTGAATCTGCTGCAACACCATTCGCAGGGGAAATCCCAGGCCCAGCAATACCGGCACCCCGCCCACCAAGCCCGCGAACATCGCGTACAAGGTCAGGATCGGTGTCAATAATACACCGGCCATGACGCGCTGCACGACAAGGAATTGCACCGGCGACAAGCCCATCGTGTGCAAGGCGTTGAGTTCCTCGTTCACTTTCATGGTGCCCAATTCCGCTGCAAAGGCCGAGCCGGAGCGGCCCGCCAGCATGATGGCCGCCATGACGGGCCCTAATTCGCGCGCCATGACCAACCCCAACAAATTGGCCACATAGACCTGCGCCCCGAGTTGCGCCAGCGGCTGGGCCGACTCGAACGAGATAACCATGCCCACCAGCAAGGTGATGAGGGACACGATGGGAAGCGCGTTGACGCCAGCAGTCTCGAACACCCGGAACACTTCCTTCCAGCGCATTCGGCGCGGCCGGAAAATGCTGCTGGCCAGGTCGAGAGCCACCTCGCCGATGAATTCAACCTGCTCGCGCAAATCGTGAAACCACGCCGCAGTGGTGGCGCCCAACTCTTCGGGAAAGGAGCGGCGGAGCGGGTGGTGCCCCCGCAAGGCGGTCAAGTCCGCGATCGAGAAACTGCCGGAGAGGTTCTGCAACTCCGAAGTCAGTCCGCTCATGCGAACCGTGGCTCCTGGCGTCATGCGTCCGGCATAGAGATAGTAAAGCAACGCCAGACCCGCGCTGTCGCAATAGGCCAGATCGCTCGCATCTATCTCCAGACTGGTAAATCCGCCCGCCTTGAGTTCCTTCTCCAGGGCTTCCCACGCCACCGGTGTCGAGACCGCATCCAGGCCGCCGTGCAACGTCAATAATGCCGCGCCCTCGGCTTTGAGTACATCCCAGCGAACAGAAAGGCTGGCTGCTTCGTTGGACGGCATCAGGCAACCTCGTCACGGCGTTTGAGCCGGCTGAGCAGCCATCCACGCCAGTTGGCCGGAGAGGCCCACCGGAATGGGATCACCTTTGGTTTGCGAATGCTCGTCATAAGGGGGAAAAATAAAGACGGGAACAAAAAACATCAAGTAGTTTGCGCAAACATTTCACGCTGCGATTCCCCGGCGCTGGGCTGGGACAAGGAAGTCATGCATATAAATGCAACCTGTCGCCGAATGGCGGCGCGCCCGGAACAGGATCAAGGAGCCGGACTCAAACCCAGTTTTGAGGCCGCTGCTTCCATCATGAGAAAGAATGCCTGTCCCTCCGCAGAAATGCCGGGCTTCTCGAAACGCGGCGCGCCGCAGACACCCTGGACAAATCCATCCGCGTCCACCCTGACCCGAGCCGCCAAGCGCATCCGATCGGCCGCCACAAGGTACTGTTGCGGCAGCCACCCGCCCCGCACGCTTTCGTAAATCGAATAAGCCAGCATTTGGGCCAGATTCGTCTCCTCGAATGAGGCTGGATCGTCCACCACATTGTGAAACAAGCCGCTGGCGCATTGATGGGCGAGACAGCCATCGATCAATTCCTTCAAATAACCCGCCAGCCTGGCCCTGTCAGCGTTCCTGTTTTCGGGCAGTGCGCGGATGACGCGCGTCAAACCGGCGGCGGCCCAGCCTTGTCCACCGCCCCAAAATGTTTTGTCCTGAAACTGCCGCTTTCCCTCATCCCAGATGTGCGACAATAATTTTTTATCCGGGTTCCACAGCCGTTGGCGATGGCCTTCAAGCTGGAGAATGGCTTCGTCGTAATGCCCGGCAACGGCGAGAAAGGGCGGCGAGGTGTGAAAACTGTCCGACCAAATCGTTTGGCCGGTGTGAAAAACAGTGCCGTCGGCGGCGCGAGGCGCCAGTTTGAGCGCATAGTCCAGCATGTTCGTCACGGCTTTTTGCAGAGCCGGGTCGCCGGTGAATTGGGCCGCCCGCCAGATGGCTTCGCCCGCCATGAGCGGATCGACCGGCGCGCCGCCACTGGCCGCTGGAACGCCATCCTTGGTTTTGTAGATCAACGATGCTTTTGCCATCTGGATGACCAATTCGTCATCGCCTTCCTCTAGGAACGCGACAGCCAGCACACCCTGTTCCCATGATTGCCTTTGCATCGCCAGGGCGGCAAGCCGGGCCTTTGCCACCAGCGGGCCGGCATTGGCGGGAGCGGCTGAAGCGCGATTGGATTCATCGCCGCGTCCGGCGAAAGGAGCAAGGCTCAGCGCCACGCCGACGGCGAGAAGCGAGAGGTTACGTTGCGCTGATTTCGAAATCATCCGGTTTATGCAAACAGGTTGCTGAAGAAGTGGTACACCCATCAGGAGTTGAACCTGAAACCTTCTGATCCGTAGTCAGATGCCGCCCTCGAAGATTTTCGTTTTCCCTCGTATAACGGTGTCATGCGGCAACACTCGCCGGATAAGTTAGGGGGGATTCTGGGGGGATTGGATTTGGCCCCTTTTTCAGCCTTTTGCAACGGCAAAATCGTTGATTCTAATTGTCGTGCCTCGAAAATCATCTGCCCACCATGTGGCCATTCCCCAGCTCAAAAGTCAACCCCAGATTCACTAATATCAAATATGTTATTATTTGAGATGTTCGCGCAGATTCCCAGATCGCAAAAAACTTGGGCGATTTTCATCGTAGTGGGATGGGTGACGGTGGTTGGTCTTGAGCAGGCACCGGTTTGGATTTCCAACATAAAGTTGACGAAATCCAATTGTCTTTTAGCATGGATTATGCTTAAATCCAATCAAATTTGAAGAGATACGCTGAATCATCGTTGTCAGAATGGCGTGATCGTCCCGGACGCAAGCCGTTGGTCTTGCGTGGCGCACGGCAGGTCGGGAAGACGTATCTGGTGGAGCACTGGGGGGCAGAACATTTCGACTCGGTGGTTACGGTGGATCTGGAGCGCGAGCGAGATTTGCATAGTCTTTTCTCCCAGTCGGATCCGACGCGAGTGCTGGCTGAACTCGGTGTGTTGCGCGGCCAGAGCGTGACGCCCGGCAAGACGCTGTTATTCCTCGATGAGATTCAGGCGTGTCCGCCCGCGCTGGCGTTGCTGCGCTATTTCCATGAACTGATGCCGGAACTGCACGTCATCGCGGCGGGGTCGCTGCTGGATTTTGCGTTGCGCGAGTTCGAGTATTCCATGCCGGTGGGGCGGATCGAATTCCTGCATCTGCAACCAATGTCCTTCGAGGAATTCGTGGCCGCGACCGAGGGCGAGGCGCTGGTGGATTACCTCAAAACGTGGAGCCTCGCGCAACCGCCCTCGGAGGCGGTGGCGAAAAGATTTTTGGAGGCGGTGCGGCGCTACTTTTTTGTGGGCGGGATGCCTGAGGCAGTGGGGGCTTACGCGGAGCGAAAGGATTTGCTGGAGGTGCAACGCATCCAGACGGCGCTGGTGGAGACCGTGCAAGCGGACTTCGGGAAATACGGCCCGCGACGGCTGCAGGAGTTGATGCGCAAGACCTACAGGCACATCGCGGAAAACGTGGGGCGGAAAATCAAGTTCGTGAACATCAGCCGGGAGGAACGGTCGGCGGACGTGCGGCGCGCACTGGAATTGCTGGCGTTGAGCCGGGTGGTACATCCGGTGGTGCATACATCAGCCAATGGCTTGCCGCTGGGCGCGGAGCGGGACGAGCGGCATTTCAAAGCGCTGTTCCTGGATATCGGCTTGGTGAACCGGCTGTGCGGACTGGACCTGGTGGGAGCGGAGGATTTGATCACGGTGAACGAGGGCGCGCTGGCGGAGCAGTTCGTGGGGCAGCAGTTGTTGTGCTCTGCGCCAGCGTTTGAAGATCCACAGTTGTTTTATTGGGCGCGAGAGGCGCGCAACGCCAATGCCGAAGTGGATTTTGTCATCGGACGTAACCAGGAGATTCTGCCGGTGGAAGTGAAGGCGGGAAAAACCGGGACGTTGCGCTCGACGTTTCAGTTTCTGCGGGAAAAACGGCGGAAGCGAGCGGTGCGGTTTCACACCGGGTCGCCAGCGCTGGAGGAGATCAAGTTGCCGGGAGAAGAGGGAATGACGGTGCAACTGGTCTCGTTGCCCCTGTATGCGGTGGGGCAGTTGGACCGGCTGCTGTGAGCATCGTTTGGATGAAATCGCTAAGCGGGCTGCGTAGCGCGATGGCTTGCCACCAGTCGCCGGGCGGTTGGAATTCGAGCAGGCAGACGGTGCCGATGCGCGTGCTTTTGCGGAAGCAGATGATCCCGCTTTCTCCGGCGACCCATTCGGTGCTGCCACCGCCGACTTTGACGATCAGCACTGGCTGCGGGCCAATCCATGTCGAAGGGATGGATTTTGTGACATGCCGCGCCCAAGCGCTGGGACACACGAATTTCGCAGCCGTTTATGCTCCGCTCCCTGGGAATTTGATGACATCATCAAGGACAAGAAAGGCTCGACCCTCAAACGTTACCAAGCCGCCCTCAAGGATACCGCTTACAAACTGATCGAAGCCAAGGTGCTAGTCGAGACTCAACCGGTGGATTTCATGGAAGTGCTGCGCGTGGGAACCGTCAGCACGAACGTCTATCTGCGCCGTTTTCAAAATCACGCCGTGGACATGGATTGGCTGGTCAAGCGGGTGTTGCCCAAGAAGCTGTTTCCCGACATCACCCACAAAGACCAACGGGCCATCATCTGGGACAAACACCTGCGCGTCCTGGAGCGGGAGGGCAATCCTGAGCGTCGGAATTATTATGAACTGTGCTGGTATTTTGGCGGTTCACAGTCGGACAAGCATCTTTTGCCAATTCCGCGAGGCGCACCTTGAGGGCGCGGGCAATGCGCTGCAACGAGGCCAGCGAAACGTGGAACTGCCGTGCTTTATGCGGGACAACCGTTCGTTAATTCACGCCCTGTTGTGCTGTGTCCATTTGGTGCCGGAATGTCCTCAATGTTGCGATGCCATTGGATCGTATTCGGGCAACACAACTGAAAGCGCTGGGAGCCAATATCCGGCGGGAACGGGTAAGCCAGGGGATTTCCCAGGAACGGTTGGGGGAGATGGCGAGCCTGCATCCGCGGACGATTCAAAAGATCGAGGCAGGCCGTGTGGACATCCTGTACACAACGTTCATTCGCATTCAACGGGCACTGCGTTCTTCCTGGGAAAAGCTTATGGGCAAGCCCTAACGTCAACCTGGTTTTTGCTCTTTGTCACGTTTAAGTGACAGAACGGCAAAAAAAGACAAGAAAAAGACAAAAAATAGATTGCGTCTTCTGATTTACAACACCATAACATGGCGTTGCGGGATACATTCTCGAATTGGACGGCACAATTTAAGAGGGTAAGTTTGAATGAACTTTGCTGATCGCAAGGCACTGAAGCAAAAATACTTGGAATGCTTTGGCATCCGGGCCACGAACATGGTGACGTGGCAAGAGGCCGTGAGGGACTTGACCGACCAAGGCGTTTCCCGTGAGACGCTGGCGGACTGGGCAGTGGCGGCGGGCTATTCGAGGGGATACGTGTCCAGTTTGTTAAGCCGCATTTTTTGCTCTCTCGGTCTAAGGAAACGTGGAGCGGGAGGCGGGCGCAAACCATCGCCGGACGCTTTGGAACTCCTGGCCCACGCTCGCAGCCGGTATGGGTACCGCTTTCTCAAAGTCTTGCGTGCCGCCTGGAGGGCGGGAAGGACCCAAACTGCCGAAGATGGTCCGCCTGAATCGCTGCATCGAGACAGAATGAGCGCTAATGTGGCTCCACAATTAGGACGCAGTTTCAAAACCGCAACACTTCACTCCAACACGCGGGGAATTCGACCCGGACGCGAACAGCGCCAGTCGTCAAGGACAGTTTTTAAAGGGAACTCCAGCGCAACAACAGCGAGGACCACTCGCCGCAAACAACTATGAAAACCACCAAAAGTCGTTTGGCTAAATTGTTCGGAACACGTTTCACTATTCTCTTGTTGACTGTCCCGGCATTCTGCCAGCCCGGCCCGCCACCGTTTCCGCCAATCCAGTTGGACCGCTGGATTTTGGCGCAGCCAAATTGGTCGGACATATACGGTGATGCCCCTCTTGGATATATCGACTTGAACACCGCTCCCGGCTGGAGCCACGAGGGAACCGCCCTCAGCGTTGATACAAACTGCCCCGCATTTCTCAACCTCCCTGCAATCGACGATGGGGAGGCAAATATCAACCTGCCCTCTGGAACCATCATGTTTTGGTTTCAACCCAACTATACCAGTGTGCCGGACGGCGGCAACGGTCCCACAAATTGGGCAAGTTTGCTGACCATTGGCCAGTGGACAGCGAATGCCTCAGCCTCTTGCTGGTCCCTTGTGATTGACCCTGACGGAACCAATTTGGCTTTTCTGGCGCAGTCCAATGGAGCCAGTCAAATCGTTCTTACCGCGCCAATCGATTTTGATGCCGGAGACTGGCACAGTATCTGTCTGACCTACTCATCCGATGGCTGCTGGCTGTATTTAGAAGGACAGCCGGTCACCAATGCCGGACCTATCGCCTACACACCGAGCGACAGCGATTGCGTCGAGTATGGATTAAGCGTCGGCAGCGAGGGCGGCACAAACGGTGTGTTCCAAGCCAGGGGGCAATTCCAAGACTTGGCGACTTACGATGACCCGCTTTCCGCCGATGAGATTGCGCAGGACTATGCTGATACTGCCGCCATTATCCTCAATTGGGGCGGAAGTTTGCCCAATTCGCCCAACTCTGGCGGCTTTCATCCCGCCAACGGTGCGCCGGGCCTCCCTGGCGATGGCGGTTCTGGCACAGGCGGTTCCGGCTCAAGCGGCGGTTATTCCCTTCCAAACTATGTTATTACCAGCAACTATTTAGACTATTCTAATTTCTGGCTTGCCGTGACCAACAACCCTTCAAATGCGACTGTGAGCATTATGAGCACGCTGCCTGGATTAACTTACGAGATATTGACCAACGAAGATTTAGCCTCCACGAATTGGGGCGTATGGCAAGCGTCCCTTCTTGCGTCAAATTCCATCACATGGGCACCGCCGATAAGCCTCAATTCCAACACGCTCTTTTTCAAAGGCGTCCTTTTGGGTTATTTGGGCTCGAATCCCTATTATCCCGGCCCGAACAGCAGCGGTGCCCCGTCAATCATTACCCAGCCGGTGAGCCAAATCGTCGAGCAGGGGAGCAGCGCGACTTTCACCGTCGTGGCTGTGGGCGCGACGCCGCTTTTTTGCCAATGGGAATTCGACGGCACGAACATCGCCGGAGCAATGGGCAGCAGTTACACGATCCCCAATGTTCAAGCGACCAACATTGGCTGGTATGTGGCCGTCGTCTCGAACTCTTTCGGCACCGTGACCAGCGCGGTGGCCACATTGACGACTTCCAATGCGCCTCCGCACATCATTACCCAACCAGCGAGCCAGACGGTCAACGATGGCAGCAGCGCGACTTTCAGTGTGTGGGCCATTGGCCCATCACCGTTGAACTACCAATGGAGGTTTAGTGGCACGAATAATATTTCCGAAGCGACGAATATCTCTGGGGCGACCAACAGCAGCTTCGCGATCAGCGACGTGCAATCGAACTATGCCGGAAAATACGACGTGGTGGTGACAAACGCATTCGGCAGCGTTACCAGCGTAGTGGCCACCTTGTCAAACCTTCTGACTGCGCCGGTATTCGTCTTTCAGCCGATCTCCCAAACGGTCGTTGAGGGTGACACCGTGACCTTCAGCGCCCGCGCCGCGGGAACTGAACCAATATTTTACCACTGGCAGGAATATGATTCCACCTATGGATACACCAATCTTCCCGGCCAGACCAATATGCGCTTTGTGGACGCCAACATGCAGTCGGGAGATGCGGGGGCGTATGCGGTTGCTGTTTCCAATGCTGTCGGCACGAATGTTTTTACCAACATTGTTCTAACCGATGCGGGGGGCCTTTATTGGTCGGTCATGCCAATATTCGGCCCCCGCCAGGATTATACGTTTCAGGCCGGTATGACCTATTACATCTCGTTAAGCAATATTTATAGTGGCTGCACCAACCTTGATTTCTATGGTGTAACGACAATTCAAGGCGCCGCAGTGCTCAAATTCGATTACGACGATGCATCAACCGCTGCCACGCTGGTCTTGCATGGACCGCTGGTTTGCCAGACGGGACCATACAACCCGGCCATTCTAACGTCGGTTGACGACGATTCCCAAGGGGAACCGCCCTGGCTTTGGTTCGTGGAAGAAGGAGCCATTAGCACGACATTCCCGACGACAGCGGCCAACGGCTATGCATATCTCAATTTGGATGACGTTCACGATGCAAATTCCACAGCGATCAGCTATTTGCGCTTCTGCTATGCCGACCAAGCGGTGACAACGCCCACGAACTCGGGAGTATTGGATGTCTGGAACTGTCAGTTTGTGCAGTGTGATTCAGCTCTCAACAGTTGGGCGCAAAACAAGCCCTCAACCAACCGGGTCCATAACGCCCTTTTCAGCCTGTGCGATACCGTCTTTACCGCGCAGACCAACCTCGCCGAGTTGGACGGTGAACAAGTGACGGCTGATGTATCCTCGTTATGGAATCCGCTGCTCGCTCCGGGCAGGGTTTGCCTGACCAACTCCATCGTGTTGTGCGATCTTGGCGAAGGGCCAGCTATTCAAACTCAGGATGTGTCAGTCAATCCATCAAGCACACAATTTCAAGAAGGTGATAGCGGCTATTATTACTTGGCAAGGAACAGTGCCTGTCGAGGCGCTGGCACGACAAATATCAGTGACATCCTGCTGCAGGAGTTGCACCGGAAAACCACAGAGGCACCGATGTCCATGTCGGGCCCCTCCGGGGTTTCCAACATCCTAAACTTTACGGCGACCAGCAACCCCATCGGGTTGGAAGTGCAGGAAATGACGTTCTTTCCTGCCGCGCAGCGATACAGCGAAGGGCCGCCTGATCTCGGCTTCTATTATGATGTGCTTGACTACACTGTGTCGGATATCTCAGTGAGCAATCAAGTGACCGTGCTGCCGGGCACGGCCATCGGTTTCCGCAATGATTATCTTGGGGGCTTCTTCTTGCAGAACGGCTCTGCATTTGTCGCCCAGGGCATGCCCACGAACCCAATCATTCTCGCGGACATTGAGTTTGTCCAGGAAGGACCGTTGCTGCCGGGCTTTGTTTATCAACCCAACGCGACGCCGGTTTATCCGTGGGAGTATTTGTGGCCCTTCTACTCTTACGGCGGCATTGATTTCTTGTGCCCGCAAGCTGATACCAACAACGCCATCACAGCTCCGTCCTTGAATCTGCGGTTTTGCAATATGTATTTAAATCCGGATGATTATTTGGTTTGGGCAGGCTCCGTCGCGCCGGGTTCAGCCATGGGCTATTCATGGGCCAGTTCAGTTTATTGGTCCATGCGCGATTGCAACCAGCAAGGCGGGCAGATTGTTCTTGGCCAACCACTGGATTGGACCCAGCCGGATGCGACGAATTACGCTTCCGGGAGGGTATCGTGGACAAACAATCTCTTCGACACGGTTGGCATTTATCTGGATCCGTCGTATCGATCGGATGATGGGAGCGGGAACACCGGAGTCACGAATCTTGATCTTCCGTTTGAGGCGGACAACAACCTGTTTAAGAACGGATATTTGACTTTGCTTCCCATTCCAACATCCGCCGGAGACTGGATTTTGCAAAACAACCTATTTGACAATTGCGGCATTGCTCAAGACACAAATACAAGTCAGCCCCTCACTGAGGAGCACAACGCATATTGGGCGATACAACCAAACCCGCCGTCGCCTTTTCTGTTGTCCAGTTGGCTGTCGTCATGGGAAAATTTTAGTAGCTATCCCTACCCCGTTGCAACGGAATATGGGTTGAGTGACAACGATGGAAGCACGAATCAAACCGGAGACGTGACCCTTACGAATCCTCCTCCATATCAACTCGGTCCTTTCGGAAATTATTACATGACGCCCGGCACGGTGCTGGCCACCAACGGCAGCACCAGCGCCACCAATCTCGGCCTTTATTATTACACGACCGCGACCAACCAGACCATTCAGGGCGATTCCCGTGTCGATATAGGGCTTCATTATGTGGCGGCCAGCAGCAACGCCAGCGGTTGGGTCCCGCTTGAAACAAATGGAATCCCGGATTACGTTGCGGATGTCAACGGAAATGGGATCATTCCGCCGGGAGCCGCTAATCCCGACAGCGCCTTTTACACTAATATTGACCTCGACGGCGACGGCATGGTTGGCAGTGTGGAGACCGCTCTGGACAAAAACCCCCTCGTCTTTGACAATCCTCTGATACTGACCCAGAAGGTGACGGGGCAGGAGCCTGCGGTTGTAACGCTGGAGGTGGGGGTGAGTCACAACCTGGTTCAGAGCATCGGCCAGCTTGTGCTCATGGTGGACGGTGTTCCGGCAGCGACGAACCAATCCACCCAAGTGGCGGACGACGGTAATTGCCTTTTGGTCTGGAATACAACCGCCTCAACCAATTTCCCTCCAGGCCAAACCTATTTTCTCCAGGCTCATTTGATCCTCACTAACTCCGTCACCAACGCCGGGGTGACTGCGGATGGGCCACTCATTGCGTTCAATCAGCCGATCGTCATCATCCAACCGCCCGACCAGACCAATGGCCTTGGAGGCACGGTGACGTTCACCGCGTCAGCCACCGGCCCTGGCATCTATACATATCAATGGCAGTTTGACGGCACGAATATTGCCGGCGCTACGAACAGCACTTACACAATCAGCAATCTCGCAATGACCAACGCGGGCAGTTACACCGTGGTTGTGGAAAACGCCGATGGCAATCCTGTCACCAGTTCCAACGCCGTTCTCACGGTGGAAGATATACAGCTTGCAATCACATCACAGCCGTTGAGCCAGCAGGTTATGGAGGCGGACACCGTTACTCTTGCGGTTTCGGCCATTGGAACGCCATCCCCGACTTATCAATGGCAGATGTGGGATTCGACGATTACCCAGACATGGACCAACCTTCCAGACGCGACCAACAGCACTTTGATCATGCTCAATTTTCAGTCCGGCGATGCGGGCAGCTATTCTGTAATCGTGTCAAAAGGAACGACGAATCTGTCCAGCCTGCCCGCCATTTTGACGGATTTGGGGCCAAGCCCCGATGGAACAACGATGTCGCTCGTGGGGCCACGCCAGGACTACACATTCAGAGGCGATACAACCTACTTTATTGGTTCTCCACTATTTGATGCTTCGACGGTGGATCTTTATGGGAATACAATAATCGAGGGCCGAACAGTCATCAAGTTTTACAATGCCACCAATGCCAGTCTGATTGTTCACGGCACCGTGAATTGCAAAACAGGTCCTTATCAGCCTGCGATTTTGACGTCCGTTGACGATTTCTCACTTGGCGAACAGCCCCAGGTGTGGTATCCCGATGGTAGCGGCTACGAGGATATCATCCCACTTGGAACAGGGACGCCGGTGTGCTCTCAAAATCACACTGCCTACCTCAATCTGGATGATGCACATGATACAGGGGGCACGACGCTCAGCTATTTGCGGTTCAGCTATGCCGACCAAGCCGCGACAACGCCGACCAATTCAGGGAATCTCCAAGTCTGGGACTGCCAGTTTTACAACTGCAACTTCTGCCTCAATAGCCGGCTCCAAAGCGGCTGTTCCACCAACGGCCTTCACAACGATCTCTTCAGCCTCTGCAATTTCGCGCTGGCGGCTCAAAATAGCTGCATGGAAGTGGACGGAGAACAATTAACCGCCGACGTCGTCTCTTTTTGCGACCCTGAGTTTGCTCCCTCCAAGGTCTGTCTGACCAACTCGATCATCGTCGGTGACCTCGGCGGCGGATCGGCGCTTTTGATGCAGAACGTCGCCATCAATCCTTCTACCACCTCGTTTGGCCCTTCTGAAGACGGTTCCTATTATCTTGAAGATGGAAGTCCCTGGCGCGGAGTCGGCACGTCAAACATCAGCGCAACGATGCTCCAGCAGTTAAGGAACAAAACAACGTGGGCACCCGTTTCAATTCCTTACGCTTCAATGTTCTCGAGTCCGACGATTTTGTCTCCGACCGTCCCTCGCTACACTAGCGGGTCTCCGGATATGGGTTACTATTATGACCCCTTTGACTATACAGTGGCTGCTTTATTAGTTTCAAGTCAAGTCACGGTGCTGCCCGGGACAGCTATTGGCATCCGAAACGACTATCTTGGCGGGCTTTACATCGCTGGCGGGGCTTCTCTCATTAGTGAAGGAAGCCCGACCAACCTGATCACGTATGCAGACGTCGCGCTGGTGCAGGAGGGCCCGTTCGCATACGGCACCGCGTACGACTGGATGGTTTGGTGGTCGCTTGGACTTTATGGCGGGGCTGCGCCTGATCCAAATGTGTATGGCGGCATTGCTTTCTTTGTTCCAACATCTACTGACAGTTCTTCAGCCACGCTCAAAATGGATTTTTGCCAGTTGTTTATGACTCCTGACGATTCCTGCATCCAAGCGGGCATCACCCCGGATTACCAATTTGCCTGGGCTGCCTCCAGTTCCATCTATTGGACAATGCGGGACTCCACCGTGCAAGGCGGCTATATTAACCTTGGACAGCCGGCAGATGGCCAGGATCCAAACGCGTCCTATCCTGGAGGGGCTGTTTCGTGGGCAAATAATCTTTTTCAATATGTGCAGATCAATCTCAGCCCGTCATTTACTGCGTCTGATGGGGACACCAATGGGCCGAACGTGGATATGGAGGTGCAGGCATGGAACAATCTTTTCCGCCAGGGGAGCCTTGGTCTTGAACCGATTACCAATTCAACCGGCAGTAATTGGATGTTTAAAGACAACCTCTTCGACCAGGAGATCGTTTTTCAGGATGCGAGCCAGCCTTTGGACTATGGTTACAACGCCTATTGGCCGCTGCCAGCTACCGCTTTGCCAGTGCAGAATTCGATGATCTTGCCGGTCTTGCCTTGGTGGCAGATTCAATCGCCACCCGCGTCTGAACTTTCTTCCACAACGACCGGGGATGGCACCACGGATGGAACAGGAGAGCAGACCAATGCAGCGCCTCCGATATATGAAACTGGAGCTTTCGGCATGTTCTACCAAGCTTCCAACAGTTCGTTATTGCATCATGGAAGCCAGACGGCGGCTGCGGCGGGTCTTTACGCCTATACGGTGCTGGCTAACGGTGCGGAGGAGGCGAACTCCACCGTCAGCATCGGCTTGCATTACGTCGCAACCAATGGCACCGGAATGCCATATTCCGACACAAACGGCTTACCGGTTTGGTGGGAAATCGGTTATCTTGGGGCACTTGGAATGAATGCAACGAATGCTGACCCGGCCGGCGACGGCTACAGTAACTTGGAGAAATACCTGCTTGGCCTCGACCCGAACATCGCTTATCAAGACCCAATGATCGTGGAGTCTCCAGCCGATCAAGTAGCGTACGTGGGAGATTCTACTGCTTTCACCGTTCTGGCAGGCGGGACCTTGCCCCTCTCCTATCAATGGTTCGACAACTTCAATCCCATTGCAGGAGCGACAAATGCGTCCCTAGTCTTTGCCTCAGTTCAATTGACCAATAAAGGAATATATTCCGTCACAGTTACATCCGTCAATGGCAGTGCGCCGAGTGATCCTGCCCTTCTAATGGTAATCGACCCTACCACATACACCAATTCTTCACCTGTCTTTTTATCTCTTCAGGACAACACCACGGTTAGCGGTACTATTTCAGTCGATGCCTCATTTACAAGCATTTTTCCGATCGCGCAGGCAGAGCTCTTTATTGATCAGCGTGACATGGGTATCATCACCAACGGGCAAGCTGTCTCCGAATGGACCGTGGACACTTCGCAGTTTCCCAACGGGACCAATGTCGTGCAGCTAACTTACGTGGCATGGCTGCCCACCACGGACCAGGATACCGGCGAGCCCACGATCGGCCCGGTTCCCTTCAGCGCCTACCTGACAAACCTGGTCACTGCCAACGCGCTGGCGGAAAATGTCAGCCCCCGCAGCGGTTTCACGGCGGGGCTGCCCGCGATGAACTTCGCCTTCGACACCCTGGCCCCGGCGGTTCTTACCCTTTCGATGTATGATTCAACGGGGACCAACCTCCTTTGGAACACCTCCGGGACCAACCTCACCGCCGGGACTTGGTCGACCAATTGGAACATGCTGGACACCAACGGCAACCCCGTGCCCATGCCGGGGCCCGACCAGGCCACCAATTTCCTGGCGGTCGTGACTAGCTACTCCCTACCCGACGCAACCCCCGACATCCCCTTGCTGGGCAACGGTTCCACCCATCCCGTGCCGATGGGCGAGGGCGGCACTACCGTGGATATCCCCATTTGGGTTTCCGGGGATCCCTATGCCGGCCAGACGGCGGTCCTCTTCAACCAGTATTACACGGGCTATCTGTTTGGCAGCTTGAATACGCTGATGAACCAGATTGCCAACGATGTCATGGGGGATGTGCTGAATGCCTACACAATCCACCCGCAGGACTGGGACGGTGGTGACCGCAGCATGCTGGTTACCGCAGAACCCTATGAATTTTCCAGCGGCGACAATGGCAACAGTGGCAGCTTCCTTTGGAACTGCTTCACCAATCTGCCTGAAAGGTGGGAGACTGGCGATTACGAATACGTCTGCCACGCCAGCTCCACGGATTTTGGGGGCGGGACGGGGCAATATTTCAAGTATCTTTTTAATTATTCCGATATCGGCAAGGCCCTGGGGAACTTCCCCAACGCCGGCCAATACCACCACAGGGTCTGGTGCGCGGAAATCAACGGGTGCAACTCGGCAACGGGCGACATGAACGTTTATTTTGGGTCCCCCGCCGACTTGATGAGCAGGCAGATGACATTGAGCAGCTTTGTGGGATGGAACAGCTACCTTCTCCTGACCCCGTCGGAGTGGTGGTTGCCCACGGATTTCCCCACCTTCGCGATTGACGACGGCTGGAGGAGCATTTGGATAGAGCAGGGCATGAGCACCGACATCACGCTGGCGGAGGCCTGCTCCATGACGATCAACAACTGCTTTAGCACGTCCACCGCCCAGCTATACTGGAGCGACGCCTGGCAGCAACAGGGGGGTGCGCTCGACCAAACTTGGTGGAAAAACATGGAACAGGAATAACCTATGAACCGATTGACTCACTCTTTATTTCAAACAGGAAGGGGCCGCGCCATAACGGGGCTTTTCATCGTGCTGGCAGGACTGGTTTCCTGGCAGCTTAAACACAGCTCTGCGCCCAAACAGGAAAGCTCGCCGTCGCCGGCAGCCGCGCCCGTTGTCACTGTGGCATCAAATGCGGTGACTGTCGCCAAGCCCCCGGAAAACCTCCGCGAGACCAATATTTTGTCGAAAACGGACCCCGTGGCGGTCTCCATAGCGAGATTCAATGCCGCAGCGGTAAAATCGGGAATGGTTCTTGATCTCGCCAATCTTAAAGGGCTGCCGGCGGTCACCCAGACGAAGATCAGCAGGTTCGTGGGGGCGGACGCGGGGAACGGGCAGACCAATTACGCCAAGGTCGCGGTGCCCGCAGCGAACCTGTACACCACGGTCCTGACAGAAAACGCCTCCTACATAGTGGCCGGCTCTCCCCAAGGCGTCTTCCCGGACCAGGTCACCCATATGAAGCTTTCCGGGAACGATGAATTTGGCGCCATGAGGGGCTTTGACCGGATGCTGTCCGCCTCGCCGGGGACGATAACCAGGGAATACAGGCTGTTTTCAGACCCTGGCAAGTATCCCGTCACCTGCAGCGACCAGGCCGCCGCGGGCGCGGTGTCAAACTTTGTCAGGGCCCTGTACCCCGATGGGACCTATGTATTTTCCCGTGAGGTAAAGCACGGTTCAATCATTGGAACGCCCTTCAAGGAATACCGCTACTCGACCCATTTCACCCCGATGGAGCCGTACTCGACGCGCCAGACGGCCTATCTTACAATACAGGTGCGCACGGGAGGGCCTGATCTTGCGGGTACAAAGGATAAGTGCGCTTTGGTGGGTTATATGAGAATCGGGCCTCTCAATCTTAAGGACATAAAGACTCCTTACGGCTGCAAACCGACCCCCGCTGAAATAAATGCCGTCTTGGGTCGTTACGGCCCGCACTATGGGCCTAAATCCATTAGCCAATGGCATGCCAAACAACAACCCTTGCAGGTTTCCACTCCTTAAAACTTTGTCATGAAAATAACCGACAGTCGATCTTCCAAAGGCATCGGTGATATCCCCCGGCCAAGTCTGGCTGGCAATGGTTCATCTATGTTCAAATATATTCTGGCAGCTGTCGGGCTTGTGGCCATCCCTGTTGTTTTTTTAATTTCCACCACCTGGTTGCCGCCGGAATCCCCGCTGCGGGCAAAAATGCACCGGGCCCAATCGGACGCGGCACAGTTTGAGGCTGCGATCAACCAGTTTCATAAAACCTATGGCTACTATCCTGTTTCCAACATCCTTGGGGCCGACCCGGCGCAGATCTATCAGCAAGCTTTTGAGGTATTGACAGCCAATCCCAACAATCCCCTGACAGACAAATTGAATCCGCAGCACCAGGTTTTCTACGCGGGGGAATCCAATGACCCCTACGGAAAGCCCTACCATTTGAAGATCGAGCCCGAAGTCAATCCCACCAATGTGGTTGTTTACTCAACCGGGCCAGAAGGAAAATGACACTATTCGCTCCGTCGAGGCTCCGAAAATCAAAATGTTATTGCCAACGCTATGCCGAATTTGGATGATGCCAACATGGAAAACTGTGAGCATGAATTTTCGGACTTGTTCCGCGAATGGGATCGGGTGTCGCAAATTGCACTGAAACAGAAAGCACTGTGGCATCTGGAGCAAGACATCCACATGATCGAGGATTTGAAAAGCGGACGGGGCACGTCGGCACGGCTCGCCTTGTGGATTCTTGAAGGCAGTATTGCCCTACGGCGGCCCGGCCTTCATTGCCCCGAATCCTTAGAGCCTGTTTGAAAAGTCATTTTTTCTTAGCCAAGACGTTTGAGCATAAGGCGAATCATAGCCAGATAGACCATGGTTTCGCCGGTTTCGGCTTGTCGTTCGTAGTCGCGATTGAGTCGGCGGTAGCGTCCGAGCCAACCGAAGGTGCGTTCCACCACCCAGCGCCGCGGCAACACCTTGAAGATGTGAAGGTCGGAGCGCTTGACGATCTCGATGGTGCAGCGCCACAGTCTCCGGGTCCATTCTAGCAGTGTTCCCGTGTAACCGCCGTCGGCCCAGATATGTTTGACGCGCCGGCGAGTCTTCCGGCTGAAGAAGGCGGCCAGCAACTGTTTGGCCCCATCCCGATCTTGAATATCGGCGGGCAGAACCATGACCATGAGGAGCAAGCCGATGGTATCGACCAGGATATGCCGCTTGCGTCCGTTGACTTTTTTGCCGGCATCGTAACCCCGCTCGTCGCTCGTCTCGGTGCTTTTGACACTCTGGCTGTCGATGATGGCCGCGCTGGGCTGCCGTTTGCGCCCTTCCACTTGGCGTGCCTGTTCCCGCAAGCGGGTGTGAATGGCGACCCACAAACCGTTGCGCTTCCAGATTCGGAAGTAATGATAAACCGTGCCCCACGGGGCAAAGCTCTCGGGCAGATTGCGCCACTGGCAGGCGGTCTTGGTGAGGTAGAAGATCCCGTTGAGCAATTCCCGGTAGCTGTGCTCTCGGGGTCGCCCGGTCTGGCAAGGCTTGGGAAAACAATAGTCGATGAGTTGCCATTCGGCGTCCGTCAGATCAGAAGTGTATCGCATCCGCAGGGTACTGCGGGAATATGTTTACTCAAGAGTGGTACGTTCCGCCTTCGAAAACAGGCTTCGCGGGGTCATTTTTCTAATTCCAATCGGGCCATTTGGAGGGCTGAACCGACCCATTGATCCGTCAAGCGGCGGAAGCGCTTGTAGTTGGCCAATTGGTTGCGCACCACTTTTAGGTTTTGAGGGCGGACGAACTCTGAGGTCTTTTTCCCACCATAGACATAGTTGAGCTGATAGTAGGGTCCGTGACGGCGCGGGTTCTTGGAGTCTTTACAGCGGCAGCCGGGCTTGCCGCAGACGTTGTATTGACGGGAGAGACTGCCGGGGCGCATCGGTCCCAAGGACCTGAGTTGGGATTTCAAATGGTTAATCCTTTGTTGGAGCTTTCGCCGGGAGGCCTTTGTTTTTTCTTTCATGTCCGATAGCATAATAATACTATCGGATATGTCAACGCTTTTCTTTCCGCGCCTGCCCCAACGCTCTGTTCTTCTCTGGCGCGCCTTTTGGCGCGCCCTCCAACCGCTCCGCCCAGCCTGCTCCCGCACGAGCACCTTCCTCTGGTTGGTGGTCGTCTTGGCCGCCTTGTGCCTGCGCCCCGATCTGGCCGGGGTCACCAGCCTGGTGCGAGGCCTGGGCTTGTCCGAGGCCAGTTACTATGGCTTGCTGCACTTCTTCCATTCGCCCGCCTTGGATTTGGAGAGGTTGACGCGGCTCTGGCAGCAAACTCTCCAGCGCCTGTTCCGGCGGCACCTGGTGCGGGTCAACGGACGGGCCGTGGTCCTGGTCGATGGCCTCAAGCGTCCGAAGGAAGGCAAAAAGATGCCGGGCGTCAAAAGCCTGCATCAGGAGTCCCGCTGCAACGCCAAGGCTTCCTTTATCATGGGCCATTCCCTCCAGGCGGTCGCGGTCTTGGCGCAGGCGGCGGGGGTTTATCTGGCCGTGCCGGTGGCCGCCCGCATCCACGAGGGCGTGGTCTGGAGCAATCGCGACCGGCGCACTTTGCTGGATAAATTGGCGGCCTTACTCGCCGGCTTGCCCTGGGACCAGGCGGTGACGGTGGTGGCCGACGCTTATTACGCCGCCGCTAAATTCGCCCGTTCCTTGCTTGCCGACGGCCACCATCTGGTCACCCGCGTGCGGACCACCGCCGTCGCTTATTTCCCGGCTTCACCCCCCAAAGGCAAACGACGCGGGAGGCGCGCCCGCTACGGAGACAAATCCAAACTCCACGAGTGGTTTCGCTATGAAAAGGATTTCACCAAGGCGTCCAGCCCGGTCTATGGGGAAACGGGCGTGACCTTGCGCTATTACACTTTTGATTTGTTCTGGCGCAAATTGGGCCGCTTGGTCCGGTTTGTCTGGGTCATCCATCCCACCCGCGGCCGCCTGGTTCTGCTCTGCACGGATTTGACCCTGGAGCCCTTGGAGATCATCCGCCTTTATGGCTGGCGGTTCAAAATCGAGGTCAGTTTCAAACAGGCCATTCACACCGTCGGCGCTTATGCTTATCACTTCTGGATGCAAGACATGAAGCCCATCCGGCGCGGGGACGGTTCACAGCACCCCCATCGCCAGTCGGAGAGTTACCGCCAGGCCGTTCGCCGCAAGTTGGCCGCCTATGAACGCCACATCCAGTTGGGTCTCATCGCCCAAGGATTACTCCAGTACCTGGCCCTCCACTTTCGGCGGGTAGTTTGGTTCAACTTTCACACCTACATCCGCACAGCCTCGCCCCAAAAACCTCCCTCCGAGTGGGTCGTGGCACACGCGCTCCGCCACACGTGGCCGCAATTTCTCGCTGGTTCACCCGAAAGCGTTAACCTCAAGAAATTCCTCGCCTCCAAAATCAGCTTGGCCCGCTGTGGCTACGCCGATATTCTTGGACTGGAAAAGGCTGCATGAACGTACTACTGTCCAGTGTTTACATTGTACATACAAAAATGCTGATTTTATTGGTACTTTTTGAGTTTTCAAACAGGCTCTTACCAAAATGACGGTTCAGATGCGGCCCCGCAACTCAACATGCGCTTCTGCAATTTCTATATGACGCAGGACGACTTTGGCGTGGCGGCGGGTTCCTCAGCCGGCGATTATGGGGGTTCCCATTTTCGTTTGCCAGTTCGGTGGTTTGGACCATGCAGGATTGCGCCGTTTATGACGGGCAGCTTAAACATAAATGATAGGAACTTTGAGGTATAAGAAATGAAGCAAAATCTTCTGTTGATTACAGTCATCTTAATGGAATGTCTGTTTTTGTCCGACATCGATATCCATGCGCAAACCAATACCAATGTTCAGGCTGCGCACACATGGGTAACCGCGCCAAATTGGCAACCGGGCGTCACCAACCGGTTTCCAGGATTCAGGTCAACGCCTCAGCACCAGTCGTTTCGAGCTGCGGTCATGGCCCTACGCCGCGCCAAACTGGAACTCCAACACTCGAAAGACACTTTCAACGGCCATCAACAGACGGCCATAGACGCCTGCGACAAAGCCATTCAAGAATTGGAGATTGTCGCCCGTCCCCGCGCCGTCAACCCGTCGTTTTCTCCGCAATCCACCCCCCAATCTTCTTTAAAACCAAGCCCGCCGTGAATACTCAAGGTCGCTTTGAACTTTCTTCCGGGATAACCCCTGCTGTTCGGAATCTTGTGCGCGCAGACTGCCACGTTCGGCCACCGGACTGTTTCGTTCGTGCTCTTGACCGCTCGGAAAGAACGACCGGCTGGCCATGCTGACCTTGCAGGTGCCTCCGACGACGTCATATATGAATGGCCCGTACAAGGAATGGCCATGGCCGCAGATCTGGTTGGGGGGTGCCCTGGTACAAGCTGAAACTGTTGCGCGCCAGTTTCGGTCTCCAATGCGATCGTAGTATTGATCGGGACTCGAATCTCCCGGGTTCCTTGCTTGTCGGCCCGGACGGAAAAATTGTTGCCAAGGACCTGCATGGGGACGCCATCAAAGCCGCCATCGCCAAGGCTTTGGGGAAAAAAGTAATGCTGGAATTTGATGCGGAAAATCTCCGTGCGATCATCGCTCAGACCATCACTGACCAACGGGCAACGTGAGGACGCTGCGGATGGATTCGTTGGTGGCGGCGGCGCTGGCGACGAAGCCCGGATTCATATACAGGTCCCGGGCTACCGATGGGTGTTCATCCGGAACTGTTTGGAAATTACTTTGGCAATTACACAGATACAAAAATCATGGTCATGGATGATCCTATAATTACCGGGCGACCAACAATGCTCATACATACAGCGTCCTCAAGGCGTTTGTGCAACATGGAAGACATTCTGTTGCCGGCCAACTAAAAGTCAGGCGCGGGAATCGGCGAAAGCTCCGCTTGAAACAACTTCTATGGAGCATCGGTGGAAGATGGTTCGGCATTCCGCCTTTTCAATTGAAAGGCCTTTGCGCTTTTTAAAGGGCGTTTTCCATTGCGTAGGACTCCCACGGGGTGATCACGATGGTGTTTCGCGCAGCATCGAGAGAATGGCGCGGTTCTCTTCTGCCCAGTCGAATCCGTTCACACAATACCCACCTCACTACTCCATTTGCGAACGTAATACGATAACACGGCCAAGTCGCCGTTTCGGACTTCAGTTTCCAATCGGACTGCGCAACTGCCTTGGCTATCAGCACGGCTATGTTTTGCATTTCAGTGCATTTCATTGGATCCGCCCAAAGGTCAATGCGTTTGACGAGCGTGCGGATCTCAAACCGCAGTCTTAACCTTGCGGTGCGCGTCTTGGTCCTCAGCAACTTATCAAATTCCATTTTGGCGTCCTTCATGAACCGCTGGCGCCGCACAAGGTTGTCACCGTTCGAATCCAACCTGGCCAGCTTTTGCTCCAATTGGCACAATTCAAGTTCGAGCGTCTTCATTTCGTTAACCAAGGTCTTGGGCGGATTCTCTTCGTCCTTTAGAATATTGGTCATTCGCGCCAGAGTGCGCTCAATTCGGGCTTGCTCTGCCTCCAGGCGGTTTTTTTCCGATGCGTTGACGGCCCGCATCGGGCTCACTACCAAATCCGCCCAATCGATATTATTAAGGTGATGAAGAAAGCTGTTTTCAAAGATGCCGTAGTCCCAACCCTGGGATGGTTTCTGTGAGCAACAGTATAGATAAGCGTGTCTGTTGGCCTTTGTTTCATCCGGGACACCCATGTGCCGCAGCGGAGTTCCTGTGACGCCGTCGAAGAGCAGTCCGTCAAAGAGATAACGTACTTTCCCGCTGACCCCAGAGTTACGCCGGATCACACAATTTACCCGTTCAAACACAGCAGGCTCGATGATCCTCGGAAAGTAGTTGGGGTCTGGACGGCCTTCAGGCTTACGGTGCCTCTTGTCGATCTGGACGCAAGGTTGGAACTCACCAAGAACCGCACGACTTGACAGGATGTAGCGAATGGTCCCGGCTTCCCAGATCGCTCCCGAACGCCAGGGCTTATTCCCTTCTCTGTTGAATTGGGTGGCGATCATGTGAGTCCCCATTCCGGCTAGAGCCATGGCAAAGATGCGGCGGACAAGTTTAACGCGGGCTGGAATGAGATCCCACCGAGTCCGGTCCGGGTTTAGTTTTAACCAGGATGGGCATCTGGCTGTGAGTTTCTCCTCTGGCATCCGCTGGCGCTTCTGCGCCCAGTTTTCCTTGGTCCTCCCGGCTTTGGTTTTGGACTCATCATTTGCGCGCGTCATGATCCCCAGCACCCCGAACAGCTCATGGGGATGCTCGTTGATCGAAGCGAAAGTGTACCACTGGTTGTCCGCGAATGTTACCACCTCAATCCCCGCGGAGAGAATTTGCACCAAAAGGGTGAACTGGGCGATGGGTGCTTCCCGGGAAAGCCGGTCGATGCATTCCACCAGCAGAACGGTGCCTGGTTTGATTTTTCCGTCCTTAATCTCCTGCAAAAGCCCACCCAGCTTCCCGTACTTGATGTGGTCGCCATGAAACGCTGAAAGACCATCGTCGAAGACACTTCTGACGATGGTCAGCCCATGTGTCTGGGCGAACCTCTTTGCTCCTTCCGTCTGCCGCCGCTTGGAGTCGCCCGCGCCCTGGTCTTTATCGGAAAACCGGCCGTAATCAATGGCTTCACGGAGCGTTGCTTCTTTTGTGTTTATATCCAAAAGCGTTTTCATATTACTTTTGTGTGGCCATCATTGGCGCACGTCGCCCGTAATGGCCCTGGCCACCTCGTCAGAATGTCTGCATGGAGACTTATGAGTACGGCAAATAGTCACCAGCTGCAGAATAGCACCACCGTCTGGTCCACGCGGCGTGTGTTGGTTGTTGCTCATGACCTTTCCATCGTAGTGTGGTGATGGCTTCGGTTTTAAAAATGTCGATTCAGGTTTATACGTCACTTTGTGAATTCCAGGTCGTCAGGATCACACTGTCCTGGGCAGGATTGGGCGATGGTCGGGAACCGATGCGCCGGAGTCTGGTCGTCTTGCACAAAACCCATCTGACAGCATCATTGGAGAAGGTGATCCGGTATGATGGCCATAACGTTGGATTTGCTTTGTCCTCCCAACCGGCGTTGGCCAGAGTCTTCGCGATCACATCCTGTAAAGCGCGCAAGTCAGAACAGCTTCCCGGGGTTGCCCAAATGTCGATTCGTTTGACTATTTTATGAATCTCCTCGCGTAATCGTTTTCGCGCCCCAGTATTGCCTGCCCTCAGCAAATTCTCCAATTCCTCCTTGGCCCTGGCCATTTCTCGCTGCTGCTCCCAAACGCTTCCGCCCGCACGGGCGAGATCCGCGAGTTGTTGTTCCAGCACCACTTTTTCGCCCTCCATTCTTTTCATTTCCCTTAGCAAAGTATTGGGCGGCTCCGCATCCACAGAAATGTAGCTCAGCATTTTGTTGAGGCCCTTCTGCACTTTCTCAATTGCGATTTCCAAGCGGCGTCGTTCCTGCAAGCTGAAATTGTCCGGGGCTTCCACAGACAACTGAACCCAATCAATCCGGTCCAAGTGATAGAGTGCGTTTTGCTCGAATGACATGTAGTTCCATTGGTTTGGGGCTGCACCCGTCTCGATCGCAGAACTGAACAGATAACTGTGACGAGGATTTTTTAGGATCTTCTTGTAATGCATGGCAGCTCCGGTCTTGCCATCGAAAACCCGGCCCTTAAAGAGGTTGTTGACCGCATCGGAGTATCTGCATGGAGATTTGGGAGCCCGGCGTTTGCGGATGGCGTTTGCCTTTTGGAATTGGTCGATCTTCACGATTGCCGGGTAGTAACCCTTCAGGGGTTCGCCAATGGGTACTTGAAGATTCCCCTGCCTGATGCCAGGCTGGAACTCACCTATCACCGCGCGGTTGCGAATAATGCGACCCACATAGGTGCCAGTCCACCATTTTGACCTTCCCCAGGGTTGAAACTTTTTGTGATTTAGGAGGATGGCGATACGGCGCCGCCCAAGACCTTTGCATGCCATTGCAAAAATCCGGCGCACAAGCAGGACTCGATCTTGGATGGCTTTCCATCGCTTCCTCCCAGGCATTAGCCTTAACCAGGAGGGGCCCATCGCCGTGAGCTTTACTTCGGCTGCTAGTTGGCGCTTCCGCGCCCAGTTTTTTTTGTGCCTCCCGGCTTTGGTCTTGGACTCATCATTGGCACGCGTCATGATCCCCAGCACCCCGAACAGCTCATGGGGATGCTCGTTGATCGAAGCGAAAGTGTACCATTGGTTGTCCGCGAACGTTGCCACCTCAATCCCCGCGGAGAGAATCTGCGCCAAAAGGGTGAATTGGGCGATGGGAGATTGCCGGGAGAGCCGGTCGATGCATTCCACCAGCAGAACGGTGCCTAGTTTGATTTTTCCGTCTTTAATCTCCTGCAGAAGCCCACCCAGTTTCCCGTACTTGATGTGGTCGCCGTGGAACGCTGAGAGACCATCGTCGAAGATACTTCTGACGATGGTCAGCCCATGTGTCTGGGCAAACTTCTTTGCTCCTTCCGTCTGACGCCGCTTGGAGTCGCCCGCGCCCTGGTCTTTATCGGAAAACCGGCCGTAATCAATGGCTTCACGGGGCGTTGCTTCTTTTGTCTTTATATCCAAAAGTGTTTTGATATTGTTTTAGTTTGCCTGTTATTTTGGAAGCGGCGCCTGGAGTTGCGATTCTGGGACAAGCAGCACGAATTTAGGATCGACGATTGTCTGGCTGCGTAATGCTTTTCGCACCAATGGCAACGCAGATGAAGGGTTTTCGCACTGGCCAACACACACGGACTTGTAGGTGTGAGTCCTGGGATTGACAGTGGGATGTGACGCCAGAATCACGAATACCCTGTACGTGGCCTGTTCCGGGAGTTTTCCTTGCGAGCGGTTCATTTTACCTGGTTTATTTCCTGGCGTTGCGGTTGGCCCAATGTTTTACCCGGGTGTCACTCGCCCGCGATGGCCACTTTTCGTCGGCCGCCAATGTCAAGATGTAGTCTCGGGCGAAGTAATTCGGAACGTTATGCGGCGGATTACCGAGCGTTTTGAGGAGGCGCACAGCGACTAACATTGGCACATGTTGCGGCTCCAGGCCCAATTGGGCGGCTACAGCCCAGGCTTCCTGGGACCTATAGCAATTCCGGAACCGCGGGTCGTGGGACGACCCATAGTACTTACTATTCGTCATACCACATTGTAAGGCCTTCTATTTTTGTTGCCTCGGGCAAAAACACTTTATTCGTTCTGCCCAGCTTGAGTATTCCGACTTATGGCCAATAATCCCACGCTACGAACTCCTCCGCCCTTGTCCAATTGAAGGCGTTTCCAAGCCAGTCTTATGCGTAGGATGGTGGAACACCAGAAATCGCACAGTTGGGCGTCCGCTGTTGGAGATCGGGCGTCCTGCTGCGCTAAAGCAGATGCTATCAGCACATCATAGGTTGTAATTGATACTTCGGCGAAGCAAAGGACGGCCGATTGTAAATGGACGTCGGAACGATTGCCCTCAGGGCCATGCGGCTTTGAGCCGCTCCACCTCCTACAGCCGGGGGTCACTGACTAAACAAGCACTTGGCCTGCTTATAAGAGAACACGTCATTAGTGCAAGGGACGTTTAAGCGACGTCAAATCAGGCTCAAAAGACGCGGTCAGAATTATGATCGGGGCTCAATCGTACACCAAAAATAATTTGCTATAAAATGGGTTATGAGAAGAGCGAATTATATGGGATGTGATGTAGCCATGTGGCTGGGTGCCAAAGAGGCGGGCAGGTATATTGGATTCTCGTCCGACTGGGTGGAAGTCCGGGCTATGCCATGGCAGTCCGAGCCTGTAGCGGGGCGTATCCGCTTTAAGCGGTCCAAGTCAGACGGCCGCCGCCGGTACTATGTCCCCGACCTTGAGGCCCAACTTTGCGAATAATTTTGCCCACGCGTAGTCTTCTTTTTTGATCGGTAGCCACTTGAGCTTTGGACCCTTCCCTTGAAGCCAATGTAGCGGAACCACCCCATACGACGTTCGTAGCGTTTCTAGGCCCCCAACTTGGTTCAATTCAACCGCAATTTGGCTGTCATGGACTCCGTTCGATCTTCTGACCAAGACATAAAAAGCACGGCCGCCGTGCGATGTGAGTTTCTTGGCGATCTTTCCCTGCTTAAATAAACGATCCAGCGCTGTCGTCAAGGACCAGGGGGATAACGGGTCCCCAGCCGTTTTTGACCTACCGGGGAAATACCAAGGATTGTCTGGGCACCTCGCTTTGGCCCATTGGTCCATCGCATCCAGCAGTATCCGTCCTTCCGGGTGCAGGTATATCGCGGGATTATCAGCATTTTTCTCAGCACGACGAACGTACATCGACTCCCCGCTGATGAATCCGGGATCCTCAGTGTTTTTGGCATCCCTCCTCAAGGCCAGCGTTTCCTCGGTCCTCATCCCGAAGTTCGATTCCCATAGAAACTGCCACGCCAATGCCTCGCTCCGGGGATCCTCGAACAACAACGCGGCTGCCTGGTGAAGTTCTTCTGTGTTGCTTGCAGCCAACTCTTTGCAGTGCCTCGCTTTGCTGGGGTTGTAATACCGTGCGCGCGCTTTGATGGGATTGGAAACTAGCCTCCCCTTTCTCACTTCCCAGTCCAACGCTTTCGAGAGCGTATTCAATTCCAGGTCCGTCGTTTTAGCCCCGTCACCTTTTGCCACGTTTTTCCCCCTCCATGTGTGGTACTCATCCAGAAGATCATGGGCCAGTTCATCCACATGCCTCGTTTTGAAAAACCGCTCGAGAGTTGGTATTGCGTCCTGCTCGGTTCTCAAGTGCTTCTTCCCTGGGTGGACCAGCTTTCCCCGACGAATTGAAGCAAAGCCAGCCTTTCGATAATCAGCCAATGCCTTGTCGATCCGCAAGCGTTGCGGCGCCTTTTTTGGCTCTTCGATATTGAATTTGGCGTTGGTTTGCTTCACCATCCACTGGTCGCGCAGCTTGACTGCCATTGTTTTTTTCGTGGTGTTTAAACTTCGTTCGGTGTCCTCGGTGTCCGTGCGAATACGAATGTAATACACCTTCGACACGGCGTGGATATACAAGAATTTTTCACCTTCGACTTTTTCGAGTTTTTGAGCCATGAAATTATGTTAGGGGGGATTCTGGGGGGATTGGCCAGTTCTGGTCAAACACCAATTCTTGCAATTTTAGATTTCTCCTCGGAAAAAGTGGTGCACCCAATAAGAGTTGAACTTATAACCTTCTGATCCGTAGTCAGACGCTCTATCCAATTGAGCTATGGGTGCGGCCCTGCGAGCGATATACTTTAATAACCCATCCCCCATTCCGCAAGTCGTTTCGATGGCGCCCGGCACTTTGCACTTTGAACGGGCGGGGCGCCGCATTATTTTGGAGGCATGTTCAGGCCGTGCATTGATCTCCATGAGGGCAAGGTCAAACAGATCGTGGGCGGTTCCTTGACCGATGATCCGCAGTCTTTGCGGACGAATTTTGTCTCGGACCGGCCCAGCGGCTGGTTTGCCAAGCTCTTTAAGAAGGACGGGCTGCGCGGCGGCCACGTCATCATGCTCGGCCTGGGCAATGAGGCGGCGGCGCGCGAGGCGCTGGCTGCTTTTCCGGGCGGTCTCCAGGTCGGTGGCGGGATTGATTTGGCCAACGCGACCGGCTTTTTGGAGGCGGGCGCCTCCCATGTCATTGTCACTTCCTGGATTTTTCCCGGGGGCCAGCTGGACCGGGAACGGCTGCGCCAACTGTCCACGGCCATCGGCAAGAACAGACTGGTGCTGGACTTGAGCTGCCGCCGCAAAGACGGCAGGTATTTCGTCGTCACGGACCGCTGGCAGAAGTTCACGGAATTGGAGCTTGGGCCGGGGAGCTTGGCGGAGTTGGCGGAATGGTGCGCCGAGTTTCTGGTGCATGCGGCAGATGTTGAGGGTCTGCGGCTGGGCATGGACTTGGAGTTGGTTGAGAAGCTGGGCCGATGGTCGCCCATCCCGGTGACTTACGCCGGCGGGGCTAATTCGTTGCGCGATCTGGAGGACGTCCAGCGCATCGGCCGCGGAAAAATAGATCTGACAATCGGGTCGGCTCTGGACATTTACGGCGGGACCGGCGTGCGCTACGCAGACGCGGTGGAATTCAATCGTCGTCATTCTGGCGGGTAAAGACGAAGGCGGCGTGGACGGGTGCGGGCATGGGGGAGGCGGCGCCCCGCACCGATTTCCAGACCGTTTCGTTGAGCAAAAAGTCGTCCGCGGCGTCTTCCCTGCTGAAATCCATCTTCAAGCCGGCTCCCCACGCGGTGCGCAAGTTTTTTTCGGTCATATCGACATTCTCCGGCAGCGCGGCGAAGGGCCGCAGGTCCGGCGTCTGTTGGAAGGATGCGAACATCGGCGTGGCGGCGGCGTCGAATTGTGTCATGGGTTCCAGTCCCAGGATCAACTCCATGGTGCGCAACATGCTGCTGGTGGAGTACATGGTGGAGTCGGTGGCGCCGCGCCGCGTGTAGGGGCTGATGGCCAGGGCCACGGTGCGATGGGCGTCCACATGATCGGGGCCGTTTTGGGCGTCGTCTTCGAGCACAAAGATGGCTGTTTGCGCCCAGTATTTGGAATGGCTGACGGCGTCAACAATTTGTCCCAGGGCCAGATCGTTCTGCGCCAGGTACGCCGCCGGCGTGGGGAAATTGGGGGTTGTGCCATGCACGTGGTCGTTGGGCAGCCGGACAATCTGCAGGCGCGGCATTTCTCCGGCCGCGTCCAGTCGGTTGAATTCGGAAATGAAGCGCTCGGCCCGTTTCCCGTCGCTGTATTTCAAATCGAAGCCGCGATACAAGGGATCAATATGGCCTTCCAGGGATTTGACCCGCGGCCGGCACGGCTGGCCGGGCGCCTGGTCGTAACTGACAAATTCCCCGTAGCTCCGGTAGCTGACCCCGGCCGCGGCGGCGCGGTCCCACAAATAGCCGCCGGCGGGCGCCGCGATCGGGAAATAACCCTCGCCCGGATAGGGAAATTTTCCGCTGCGATTGTGCGCGTAATTCATCGGCCACATTTTTTCGAGGAAATCGGTCGCGTAAGCGCCCATGCTCCATTCGTGGCCGTCGGCGCTGACCGAGGCGTCGGCGTAAAAATTGTCCAGCAGGACAAACTGGCGGGCCAGTTGATGGTGATTGGGCGTCGCGCGATCAGGAAAGAGGCAGAGGCTGGCGTCGCCGTTTCCCTGGGGCATATCGCCAAAGACCTGGTCGTAGGTCCGGTTCTCCTTGATAATATATATGACGTATTTGATGGGGCACGGGCCGCCCGGTTTGGCCGGGATGGGGCAGCCGGCCGGGGGCGCGGCGGAAAGTGCGCGGCCGCCCTTCAATGGCGTGCAGGCGTAGACCTGCGCGGTCCACTCCGGCATTTGCCTCTCCCATTCTTCCTTGTTGCGCGGGAGATCGATGAAGCTCAAAGTGCCCGGGAAAAGGCCCGCAATGTACTCGGAGGATCTTTTGCCCGGCCCGGGTCCGCGCGGGTTGGCTTTTGGCGCGCCTCCCTTGCCGTTGGCCACCAACAGATGTATGCCATCGTGCGCCACGCGCACCGACGTCGGATACCAGCCCGTAGGAATGAAACCGAGGGACCGGCTGTGGCCCGGCAGGCGCACGTCGAACACGGCCACCGCGTTGACATTGGCATTGGCGACAAACAACGTTTTCTGGTCGCGCGACAGGTCCAGGCTGTTGGGTGTCGCGCCGGGCGGGTCATCGGGATGGAAGGCGGCCCAAATGGTTTCAAGGGCGCGGCCCGTGGCCGTGTCAAATACCGTGACGGTGTTGCGATTGGCGTTAGCCACGTAAAGTGTGTCGCCGGAGCGGCTCAGGACCATCTCGCAGGGATGCTCTTGCGTCGGCCAGTTCGTCATCATACCGGGGTTCTGCAAGCTGATCACCTTGACCGCCGCCTGCCCCCAAAGGCTCACGTAAAGGCGCTGGCGTGCTTCATCCAGACAAACGCCGTAAGGAAAAGCGTCATCCGGGTCCGCGCTGTAAAGGCCCACTTCCGCGCGTTTTTCCGCCGAGAATGTGTCGAAGTCCGACGGCGGAACCAGTGGGGCCATGGCCAGATGGGCCGGTTTGCGGCCAACGCTGATATCCACGACGTTTGTGTTCGTCCCCAAACCGACTTCCGAGACGCAGTTGCCCCACACGTTGGCCACGAACAACTTCGTGCCGGCACGGTCGATGGCCAGACCGCAAGGCACGCCTCGCAGGCTCCGGTCATGCACTTTGATCTCGGTCTCGTTGGTGAGCTGGCCCGCGCGGAAATCGAACCGGCCGATGGTCTCGTCGGCCCCGTCGCTGCAATAGAGTTCCCGGCCATCGGCCGAAAAAGCCAGCCCGTAAAAGGAGTTGGTCACCGCCGCGCGCGAGACAATCTGCCCGTGGTTCAAATCCACGATCACGACTTCATGCGGGCCGAAACCGCAATACAGAACCGCGGCGAGTTTGCCCTTGGGATGAACGGCGATATTGACCGGCAAGTCGCCCAATTGGATCTGCCGTCCGGCCGGGCGGATGGACCACTGATTATGCAGCAAGACGGAGCCGTCGGGTTGAGTCCCCGGCAATCTTGCCGGCGCGTCAGCAGCATGACTGGCGGAGCATAAAAGCGGCACAAGCGCCGCGGCGACGAACCACAAACGATTACGCATAATCTTGAGTGCTTTAGTGCCCATCCCACACGGCAAAGTCAAACAAAGTCGGTCCCAATAAAAAAATGTTTCAAAATGGTGCGATTAAGCCGGATTGAGTGCTAGCAGGTGCGATTTAGTGCGATGTTTGGGCCGGAAAGCCAGTGATGATGGCGCGATTTTCTGTTCCCAGTTTCAGACTTTGGGTTTTTGCGTCTTAGTTCCTCCAAAATCCCCGGCGCGAGCCGCTCGTACACTAAATCGTTTGTCAGCTCTCCAACACAACCAAGTGCTTCATGATTATTTGGACGCCTCCAATGGCGTCCGGCCTCTTTAATTGAACAGGGGCGTATTCTATAAATCAGGGGACGCTCGCGTTGTTTATTGGGGTCAAGGTTCGTCTGGCGAAGCCAGGGCCGGACCAAGCCACATGAAGGCTTGGGTCGCCTGCGGCGTGGATATACTCAATTCTGACTTCAGCGGATTGACCGCCGGCAAGTTTAATGTGCTTGGAGATTTCCCTGCGTCCTGGCGTCTTTTTCTCCAGGACCAATTTGGAATTCACAAACAACTTCACCCGATTGTCGCCATCGGCATAGAAGATATAAGTTCCTTTGGCTGGCGGCAAAATTGTTCCCGTCCAACGCACGGAAAAATTTTCTTGCGGGACACCCGCCGAAGCGTCCGGCGAACCAGTTCCTTCCTCCGTGCCCAGATCAAAGTCAATCATGGGGGTGACAGATTTTTTTGCCATGCCGGTAAAGTCCGCATTATTGAAATATTCCACCGTAAAAAGAGGCGCGCGGGCAAAACCTTCCGCTCCCAACAGTGCCTTGACGTCATCCACCGACCAGGGATGGCCGTCCGGATAGACGATGCCGTGGAACGGTTTGGGTGTCTCGTCCTTGCGTGGATGGTCGCGGTTTTCATCCCATGTGAAACGGCAGTTGTCCCGTCCGATGCCGAATTCCCAGACGATAAATCCGGTCTTGTTCTTGAAATGCTCCACAACGCCCGGAATCGTTTGGCCACTGCGGTTCATGCATTCGGTGTTCAGTGAATCCGGCGTGCCGGTATAATCATAACCGCCATATTCATGCCACGACTTGAAATCAGAAAAAGGCTCTCCCGAAGATTCACGCCCGGTGGCGGTCACCGGAATTTTCGTGCCCGTTTCATGAATCCAACCGTAGGAATCCTTCAACAATTGCAGGGTTTCTGGCGATTTGGTGGGTTCGTTGTACGTCTCCCAGAAAGCAATCCGCTTGTCGTCCCTGTGTGCGTTAACGATGTCCTGAACATAAGATTTGAGGCGATCCAGGTATTCGGCATAATGCTGGCGTACATTTTCCCCCGGCGACACCACCCAGCAGCTGTTATGCACCCCAAAAATCGGCGCGGGATATTTGTAGTCGGGTGAAAGCATGTCCGCATCGGGCTGGTTCCAGCAATCATCAAAAAAAACAAGTTCCGTCTTGATGCCGTACTTATCGGCTCGCGTCAGAAAATCTTCGATATCCTTGAGCAAGGCGTCCTTCTTCTTCAGGTAGATGCCAAAATGGAGAAAAACGCGGACACAATTAATCCCGTAAATAGAGGTGTAATGAAGCTCGCGGTCGTTGATAACCGGGTCATATTCGTCCCATTGCTGGGCCTCGTTCACATATTTTGTAGGCACAAAAACGGCGCCCTTCATCCAGCGCCAATCGGCCTTATAGCTCAATGGCCCCGGCACGGCGGTGTTTGTCACTGGCTCGGCCAGAATGCGCGCAGCCGGCAACAAGGACGCGCCGGTGACGAGGATTACTCCAGCCCTTGCAAGCCCAAAAAACCGGAAAAATTCTGAAATGATGGTTGGCAGGGCGAAACTAACGAGATACCGGACAATGGAGGGGTTCATGTTCTGTTTTATTTTCAAATATGATTTCAGGGCGCCAACAAACCTGAATGAGGATGGAGGATCAAGTCAATATCAAATCAAACGCGCAACCGCCGGCCCGATTTGCAAACAGCGGAACCCTGCTCTTCGGCACTATCGGCCCCGCAGAGACCCCGTCGGGATGGGCTTTCACAGACAGTATGCGCACGCTGATGATTATTGACAATTACGGCTGATTCCGATATTACCATGATGCACCCGGACGCATGAAAAATGACGATTTTTTGAAGTGGTTGTGAGGATTGAAATGAAGCCCACGGCATTTTTTTTGCTTCAATCAAAGCGGCGATATGATTGCAGGCTGATTGCGTTGGCATTGTGTGTGGTCTCTTTCCTTTCGGCGTCAGGAGAACAAAGTCCGCCAAAGGAACTGCGATCAGTGGCGGCAATCCGCCAACTGAGCATTGAACAAACCCGGGAGAACATACCGGTCCACTTGCAGGGCGTGGTCACTTTTTTCGATGAGCGGCTTTATTCCCATTTCCTTCAGGACAACACGGCAGGGGTTTATTTGCAATTCCCGACGAACGTTGCGCCTCCGGCGCTCGTGCCGGGTCAGTTGGTCGAAGTCACCGGGTTCAGCAGTCCTGGCGAGTATGCGCCGGTGGTTATGGTGGACTGGGTGCGAGTCGTGGGCAACGCGCCGTTGCCAGCGCCAAAGTTGGTGACTTATGAGCAACTGGCCAGCGGTGGGGAAGACAGCCAGTTCATCGAGATCACCGGCATTGTGCGCTCCACCCAGTTCATGGAAGATTCGCAGTATCACCTTGTTGAAATCGCCACCGGGGGCGGACGGCTCCTCGTTTACGTCAAGGAACTGCCCGTGAAACAAAGCGATGAACTTTTAGACAGCACGGTGAGGGTGCGCGGCGTATGTTCAACCAAATTCACCCACAAGAGGCAGTTGTTTGCCATACGGCTCATGGTGCCACGACCGGAGGATTTGGAGATCCAATTGCCGGCGCCGAAGGATTCCAATGCCATCGCGGCGCGCCCCATTGGCAGCCTGTTGCAGTTCGCGCCCCAGCAAATCTATGGTCATCGGGTCAAAGTCTTGGGCACGGTCATTTATTATGCGCCGGGGGAAGCCATCTTTCTTCAAGATGGCGAGCAGGGAGTTGAGGTGCAAACCAAGGAGCGTAATCCTCTGCAACTAGGCGATCGCGTGGAAGCGCTTGGTTTTGTCAGCCAGGGCGAATACACGCCGATTCTGCAAGACGCCACCTTTCGAAGAGATTCCCACGGCCAGCCGCCGGATCCGGCGGTCTTGACACCGGAAGAGGCACTGAAGGGAAACCACGATTGCTGTTTGATTCAGGTCACGGCTCGGGTCCTGGATCGCAACCTGCACGGATCGGAGCGTTATTTGATTCTGCAAGAGGGCGACTACATATTTCACGCTGGGCTTGAGGCGACTGAAGGTGAGGATGCCTTCGCCAGCCTGGCAAACGGCAGTCGCGTGGCGGTCACGGGCGTTTGCCAGATTGACCCCGGGAAGTGGGTGGCGGGCGAAACTTGGCGGGCAAGAGCATTCAGCATCAAGCTGCGTTCGCCGGCCGATGTCATTTTGGTCAAAGCTCCGCCGTGGTGGACCTTGAGAAAGGTTTTATGGATGGCTGGCGCACTCGGCTTGGCGGCGCTGACCGCCTTCGGCTGGGTGGCCGTTTTGCACCGGCAGGTCGCGGAACGCACCCGACAATTGGAGGTCCAGATTCAGGAACGCCAGTGGGCCGAACGAAGGCGGGAGATCGAAGAGGAACGCGCCCGCGTAGCTCACGATCTGCACGACGACTTGGGCGCGGGACTCACGGAAGTTAACATGCTAAGTTCGCTTGTGAAGAGTCCGACGACCTCCGCCGCGGAAAAGGAACGATACCTGGATGATTTGACGGAAACGGCGCGTCGCATGGTGACTTCGCTTGACGAAATCGTGTGGGCGGTGAATTCACGCAATGACACCATTGCTTCGCTTGCGAGCTATTTTGCCTCTTATGCACAACGATTGCTGGACCTTGCCGGTGTGGCCTGTGGTCTGGACATGCCCGAGGAGTTCCCGGCGCATCCACTGGACCCAAAGTTTCGACAGGAAATCTTTTTTGTATTCAAAGAAGCGCTCACCAATGTTGTTCGTCATGCGCACGCGACGCAGGCATGGCTGCGCGTCTCGGTGGGCGAACATGATCTGGTGGTGGAAGTAGCCGATAACGGGTGCGGGTTCGATATGTCGGAGAGGCAGGCTGCCGGCGACGGATTGGCCAATATGAGAGAGCGTTTGAAAAAATTGGGTGGCGAATGCAAGATTGCCAGCAACGCCAAAACAGGAACAACGATCCGCTTTTCCGCGCCGCTGCCGGAAGGGATGCCATGATCAAGGTCGGCATTGTCGAGGACAACAAAACCGTCCGGGAAGGCTTCGAGACTCTTCTCAACCGCATGCCGGGTTTTCAATGCGTCTGCGCGTGTGGCACCGTGGCGGATGCATTGAAAAGAATTCCCAAGGCGCAGCCGGAGGTGGTGCTCATGGACATTCAACTGCCCGACGCAACGGGAGTCGAATGCACGACCAAGTTGAAGGCTATGCTCCCGGCCCTGCAAATTGTCATCGTGACCGTCTATGAAGATTCTGAGCGCATTTTCCAGGCCTTGCGGGCGGGGGCCTGCGGTTACCTTTTGAAACGCGCCCAGCCGGAAAAAATCATCGCGGCCATTAAAGAGGCGCATGAGGGGGGAGTGCCGATGACGCCCGAAATTGCGCGCAAAGTAATTGGACAGTTTCGCCAACAGGCCGCCACCGCCACGCAGGTGGAGGATTTGACCGACCGCGAGCGGGAAGTGCTGGAACTTGTGATGCATGGTCTTGGTAATAAGGCAATTGCGGAGAGGCTCGGCGTCACCCTGGCAGCGATAAAGTGGCATTTGCAACACATTTACGAGAAACTCCATGTCCATTCGCGGACGGAAGCGGCGCTGAAACTCACCCAACGAAAGGGGAACTGAAAACTAGCCGCTCGGCTAGCTAGGCAAACGGGCAAAGACGGGTAAGATCGGTGCAGATCATGAAAACGGACCCGTCAGCAACGACGATTACTCTCGACAACCAGTCAACATTACACATTGTCATGAAAATAAAACAATATATGAATACAACTAACTCAATCAACGTGGGTCGCTCGCGGCTGGCAAAGGCGGCAAAATCCGCCGCTGTGCTGTTTGTCTCGTGTGCCCTTCTTATCGCAGCCATGACGGCTTATTCGCAGGTCACTGTTACTATGAATACCGCCCCGTTCGATACCGCCGCCGTGGGCTACATGTCCTGGACGCCAAATCCGGCCGACAACCCCCCGACAGACGGTGGGTATGGTTCCAGTGGCTGGGGACTGTCCGCCTTGCCGGCGGTCTTTTCCGGCAGCACGTTGACCCTTAGCCCCAATGTCAACGTGTATGACAGCCCCTCCGATCCTTACTGGGTCAACCCCGATGGGAGCGGTGCGAACATCATGGACGCGGCAGTATATGTCGAAGTCGGCGGCGGAGCGTATGCCAACGAACAGGTTACGTTTTGGTATTATGTGAACGCAAATACGCTCAGTGGTGGTTATACCGCTGATGCTTTCATCAAGGATTTCGGCCCTGGTTATTCGTATAATGGAGAAGTGACAGGGACTATGACTCCCGGTTGGAATAGTGTGGTCTATACCCTGACTGGCAACAACGCAGGTGAAATTGTGCAATACGGATTCGAGGTCATCGGCCCGGATGCGAACCCCGCAACGGTCGCGGCCTATGGCAATGTTCAGATCGAAGACCCCCCGACCGGCCCGAACCTGCTGGTGGATCCTGATTTTGCAAGTGGCACGGCAGTCGCCGGTGGAATTGGCGGTTGGACACCGTTTAACGGCGGCGCCTTTTCGACCGATTATGCATTTGGTCCAACCACTTATTCCATGGAAAACTCAGGTGGTGGAGGCTACAGCGTTCCAGGAAGTTACCAAGTCCTTGCCTCGACTGCTGGCAGCGCGTATCTCCTGACTGGATATGCTTACATCCCGACAGCCCTCACCGGAGCATCCGAAGGCTTCTTGCAGGCCACATTCTATGACTCGGAGGGGGACAATCTGGGGACCGTTCAGACCAGTCCTGGCAACGCTTTGGTTTCGACGCCTGTTATTAACAGCTCTTCGCCCACTGGCACATGGATTGAAATGCAGGAGATTGTTACGGCACCCGCCGACACAGCGAGCATTCAAGTGTTCACATTGGTCCTCGATGCAGATCCAACCACCGTATATTTTGACGAGATGAGCCTTGTTTCGACGACGCCGCCACCACCACCACCGCAGCCGACAAGCGCCGCGCCGACGCCGAGCCTGCCTTCTGACTCAGTGCTGGCCATGTATGACAGCAGCGGCGTCTATCCAGAGTGGCCGGTGGAGGACTGGGACGCCTCTTGGAGCAACCCCTCCGGCCCCGGCGGCGAAATTGACTTCACGATCCCCAGCACTAGCAGCACCGTGCTGGAATACCCCTTGCTTCAATTTGCGGGCGCGGAGTTTTATTCTGCGCCGATGGATGTCAGCAGCTATAACTATATGCATTTTGACGTTTGGACTCCAGGCGCCAATCAGTTCGCGGTTCAACTCGTCAGTCTCGATGCCAGCGGTCCCGATAGCGGGACTCAAGCCGGTCAAATTGATATCACACCCTTAAGCGGCGTTCTCACCGCCCAAAACTGGATCGGCATTGACATTCCGCTGAGCCAGTTCACCGCCCCGGGCAACCAACTGGACAACGCAACTGTGGATTTGACTGATCTCCAGCAACTGTTGTGGGTTGATAATGTCACCGTTGGCGGCGGCACTACGGGTGGCACTTTTTATATCGACAATGTTTATTTCTATACTCGGACAGTCCCGGGGCCATTCAGTTGTTCAATTGCGCTGGTGAGCGGCAACGTCCAGATCTCCTGGCCCTCGGCCTTGGGCATCTCTTACACAGTGGTAGAGAGTCCCACCCTTGGTTCAAGCGCGAATTGGACGGCTATTGGTTCCCCTGTGATCGGCACCGGCGGCACCAAGACGGTTTCCGTCCCGACACCTTCCACGCCCATGTTCTTCCAAGTCATGCAGGATTACTGATCATCAAACAGCATCAAACAGGACGGGCCTGCCAAAGAGGTGAGTGGCAGGTCCGTCGAGAAAAAAAGGATGAAAACTCAAAAATGGCCAGCCAGGAGGGGTTTTACCCTGATTGAACTGCTGGTGGTCATTGCCATCATTGCCATTCTGGCGGCGATGTTGCTGCCCGCGCTGGCCAAGGCCAAGGCTCAGGCCAAGAAGACCAATTGCATGAGCAACATCAAGCAAATCACCACGGCGTTCATGATGTATGCCGACGACAATTCACAATACTTGCCTGCATTGAACACCGGTTGCTTTGCCACCGTGCTGACGACAAACTGGTGGTTCACCATTATTAGCAACAACAAATATCTCACAAGGGTTGGGGAATCTAATAACATCTGGCTCTGCCCCGCGGTGCAGACTACTGACCTCAATCCCGAAACGGACGCATATTACGGCGGCATTCAAGTCGGTGGTTATGGGCCGGTTGAGGGCGACAACTACACTGAGGGCATCATCCGTTACGGCACGAACTCCGACAACTCGCCCCTGGGCAGCAAAAAGTTGACCCAAATAAACCGTGCGAGCCAGATCTGGTTGATGGGGGATGTGGGCGTTCCGAAGCTCGCACACGACGAAACAAGAAACGCCCAGCCTGCAGGGGGCTATTATACCGAAATCACCACCAAACAGCCAGAGGAGCCCACCGGGGGCTGGACGTTTTCACCTTACAAACAGCCTGCCTGCCGTCACAATAATCTTGCCGTTTTCTCGTTTTGCGATGGACACTCGGAGGCTTGGATCTGGGCCAAGCTACGCGCGAATTTCAATGACGTCTTTGCCGAGAGCTCCTATTGAAAGTCCATCTCGGCGATTATAGATGATCTGGCAGTTTCGTCCGCCAGACAAGAATTGAACGACCGGGGAACGCCCTGGAACCAGACGGATTATCCGCATTATGAAAGAAGGCAAATTATACACCGTGTCCGTGGCGCTGATTGTGGCGGTGGGCGGATTTCTTTTGGGATTTGATGCCACGGTGATTTCCGGTGCCGTGCCTTTTATCAAGAAATATTTCGCCCTTGCCGGCACCAGTGGCGACCTGAAACTGGGCTGGGCCGTGAGCTGCCTGGGCTGGGGCGCGCTGGGCGGAAACGCGCTCGCCGGGTTCTTGAGCGATGCCTTTGGCCGGAAAAAAGTTTTGATGCTCACGGCGTTGTTGTTCACCGTTTCAGCACTGCTCTCGGCGACAACGGGAAGTTTTTCCGTATTCGTCCTGTCGCGGATTCTCGGAGGGATTGCAGTGGGCGGCGCCATTCTCATCGCGCCGGTTTACATTGCGGAAATCGCGCCATCTGCGTTGCGCGGCAGTCTGGTTTCGTTCAACCAACTGATGATTGTCACCGGCATCTCGGCCTCATTCTTTTCAAACTACTTCCTGTTGAGCCTTGGGGAGGACTGCTGGCGTTGGATGCTGGGCGTGGAGGCCCTTCCGGCGGTGCTGTACTTTGTGCTCCTGTTTTTCGTCCCGGAAAGCCCGCGTTGGCTGTTCGGCCAGGGACGCGAAGACCAGGCGCGGAACATTTTCACCAGGGTGGCCGGCGCGGAACACGCGGCGGAGGAGCTGCGCAGCATCCGTCAAAATGCGGCGGAACACGTCGCCGGCGCCGGTGTGAGTGCGTTGTTCAGCCGGAAGATGCGGTTCGTCATGTTGATGGCTCTCACGATCGCGTTCTTTCAGCAGATCACCGGGATCAACGCGGTTTTCTATTATCTGCCAACGATTTTTTCACAAGCCGGTGGCGGCACGAACGCGGCGTTCAGGCAGGCGGTCATTGTGGGCCTGGTCAATTTGGGCATGACCTTCGTGGCCATTCACTGGATTGACCGGCTGGGTCGCAAACCGCTGCTTGTGCTTGGAACCGCCGGCATGGCTGTTTCGTTGTTGACCTGCGCCGCCGCGTTTCACAATTCCAGTTATCAACTGACGGAAAAATCATTCGCTGTATTGAATGCCAGCAGCGTTCCTGCTGATTTGATTGCGGACCTTCACAAGCTACCGACACAGGCTTATGCCAGTGACAAGGAATTCCTGGCTGACCTGGAAAGCAGGTTGGGCGCGGAACGGCTGGCCCCTTACCGCGACGTGTTGCACACCGCCGGGTTGAACATCCGGGCTGCGCTGGTGCTTTATGCCATCATCGGATTCGTGGCGTCGTTCGCCATTTCGCTGGGACCGGTGATGTGGGTGCTGCTTTCGGAGATTTTCCCCAATGCGTATCGCGGCGCTGCCATTTCGTTGGTCGGCTTTTGGAATTCGGTCGTAAGCGCCTTGGTCACGTTCATTTTTCCGTGGGAACTATCGCATTTCAACGCGGCTGGGACATTTCTCGGTTACGGTCTGTTGGCGTTGGCGGCGCTGCTATTCGTGCTGCTGGCCATTCCTGAAACCAAGGGCAAGTCGCTGGAGGAACTGGAGCACCTGCTGGTGCACCTCAAGTTCTCACCATCGGAGCAAAGTTTATGAATCGCAATACATTTTTATTGAATTGGCCGCTGTCCTTGCTGGCCGGCTTGTTTGCGGCGGGCGGTTGCCTGGCGCAATCCGACATCAAACCGGCCGGCCCCGGCCCCGCCAAGGTGGAACTCCGCCAGGTGGACGGACGCTGGCAGATGTACGTGAACCAGCGGCCATTCTTCATCAAGGGCGCAGGGCTTGAATTCGGGAATCAGGAACAACTCGCGGCGGCCGGCGGCAATTCCTTTCGCACCTGGCGCACTGAGAATGGCCGGGAGGTTTTGAATCGCGCCCTGAGAAACGGACTTTTCGTCACCATGGGATTGGACGTGGGACGCGAACGTAATGGATTTGATTATTCCGACACTAAAGCAGTGGCCCGGCAACTGGCCGGAATCAAAGCCCAAGTCCTCAAATACAAGGATCATCCGGCGTTGCTCATGTGGGACATCGGCAATGAGTTGAATTTGAATTCGCACAATCCCAAAGTCTGGGACGCAGTCAACGAGATCTCCAAAATGATTCACCAAGTGGACCCGAATCATCCCACCACGACCTCGCTGTCGGGCATCAGCAAAACTTTGGTCGATCAAATCAAAAGCCGCGCGCCGGATCTTGATCTGCTTTGCGTCCAGTCCTACGCCGACATCATAAACCTGCCGCGCGAACTTCACGAGAGCGGCTGGGACGGACCGTATGCCGTGACCGAGTGGGGCGCGACCGGGCATTGGGAATGCGCCAAGACCGATTGGGGCGCGCCGATCGAGGACGATGGTTCTGTCAAAGCCGCTTTGTACAGCAAGCGCTATGAGATCGCCATCGCGTCGGACAAAAGAAATTGCCTCGGTTCCTATGTCTTCCTCTGGGGACAAAAGCAGGAACGCACACCGACTTGGTATGGCATGTTTCTCCCTTCCGGCGAATCAACCGAAACCGTGGATGTAATGCAATACGTTTGGACGGGCCGTTGGCCGGAGTTTCGCAGCCCGCAGTTGAAAGGTTTCTGGCTTGATGGAAAGACCGCGAAGCAGAATGTCCACTTGAACGCAGGCCAGAATTACGCGGCCAAAGTGCTGGCAAAATCATTCGACAATGCGCCACTGAGTTATTCCTGGGAAATCATGCGAGAGAGCGCCGCGCAATCCATCGGCGGTGATTTTGAAGCGCCACCGCAACGTTTGCCGGGTCTGATTTCGAAAGGCGCGGACGCCAGTGCGCAACTCAAGGCCCCGGCCAACCCCGGCGCATACCGGCTCTTCGTTTATGCTTTCGACAGCCGCGGCAAGGCTGCCTATGCGAACATACCATTCTACGTGGATGCGAACATTTCCACAATTGCCATCCAACGCTGACCGCCGGGTCAGCCCCGTCATGGGATGAAGAATCTGTTTCTTGGCACAAATCCCATCAGGTCTGGCGTGAAGAAAACTGAAGGCCGGCGGGTGGTTCTGGATGGCGAGGAGTTCTATTGCATTGCCAATTACGACCGGCTGCGCCCGTTTCTTTTGACCATCGCAAGCAGCGCTGATCTTTGGATGTATGTCTCCAGTAACGGCGGGCTGACCGCCGGCCGCCGTAATCCCGACCTTGCGTTGTTCCCGTATTACACCGACGACAAAATCCATGACGCGCCTGAAATCACCGGTCCCAAAACCATCCTGATCATCAGCCGTGGCGGGGAAAGCATTTTATGGGAACCGTTTTCCGAACGCATGCGCGGCATTTACCGCACCCGGCGCAATCTCTATAAAAATTTCCGCGGCAACAAAATTATCTTTGAAGAAACCAACGACGACCTTGGCATGACCTTTCGCCAGGGGTGGGCCGGCAGCGAAAAATTCGGCTGGGTTCGCAAATCGTCCCTGGCCAGTTCCGCCGCTGTCAAAGTCCGTTTGCTGGATGGCCTCCAAAATCTTTTGCCCTGCGGCATCAGCAGCCAGTTTCAACTCGAGAAAAGCACGCTCGTTGACGCCTACAAGAAGAACGAGTTGCTTCCGCGGTGTGGTTTGGGACTCTTCCTGCTAAGTTCCATTCCGGTGGATCGTCCGGAGCCGGCGGAATCTCTTCGCGCCACCACCGTTTGGTCAGCCGGAATCTTGCGACAATGCGTTCTGCTGTCTTCCGTTCAATTGGAAAAATTTCGCCAGGGACTACCGCTCAAGATGGAAACCGATGTCCGCGCAGAACGCGGCGCCTTCTTCATCGAATCGGAATTCTCTTTGCGCTCCGGCCAATCCCGCGAATGGATAACCGTCGCAGACGTGGATCAAGGCCCGTCGCAAGTGACCCAGCTTTGCCGGCTGTTGCGCTCGCCGACGCAGTTGCAGAAAAAAGTCGAGACGGACATTGCGCGCGGCACGGAGGAGATCTGGCGCATCGTGGCGCGCGCCGATGGTTTGCAGAAATCGGCGCGTCCGCTCGGCGACGCCCGCCATTTCAGCAATGTGCTCTTCAATGTAATGCGCGGTGGAGTTTTCCCCGGCGGCTATCAAATTTATGTTACTGATCTATTTGCATTCATCAAGCGGGCCAATCGAGCCGTCGCCACCCAGCACAAGGCATTTTTCCATCAGCTCGGCAAGACAGTTTCACGCAGTAACATGCTGGCGTGTGCCCGCGCATCCGCCGATGCGGATCTGGAACGGCTTTGCCAGGAGTACCTGCCGCTGACATTCAGCCGAAGGCACGGCGATCCGAGCCGTCCATGGAACCGGTTTTCCATCGCTGCACGTGGCGCGGATGGCCGGCGGGTTTTGCAATATGAAGGCAACTGGCGCGATATATTTCAAAACTGGGAGGCGCTGGCGGTTTCATTTCCGGGCTTTGTCCCGGGCATGGTTTGCAAGTTTGTCAATGCCTCAACGGTGGACGGCTACAATCCGTACTACATCACCCGCGACGGATTTGATTGGGAGGTCCATGACCCGCAGAATCCATGGTCGCACATCGGCTACTGGGGCGATCATCAAATCATATATCTGCTGAAGCTCCTGGAAATTCTGCAGCGCCACGAGCCGGCGGCGCTGCGCGATTTTCTGACGCGCGAAATTTTTTCCTTCGCCCATGTGCCTTATAAGATAAAACCCTTTGCGCAACTGTTGCGCAATCCCCATGAAACGGTGGACTTTGATTTCGCACTGGATCAAGTCATCCGCCAGCGCGTTTGCAAGTTGGGTTCCGATGGCAAGCTGGTTCTGGACAGGCAAAACCGGGTGCGCCACGTCAACCTTACGGAGAAGCTGATGATCCCGCTGCTGGCGAAATTCGCGAACTTTATTCCCGGCGCGGGCATTTGGCTGAATACACAGCGGCCCGAATGGAACGACGCGAACAACGCTCTGGTTGGCCATGGCGCATCAATGGTCACACTCTATCAACTTCACCGGCATCTTGCCTTTTGCCGGCAATTATTCCTGTCCTTGGAGGCCGGCGAAGTCTGCCTCTCGGCTGAAGCGGCGGAATGGCTTTCCGCCACCACCCGGATCCTGAAGCGCCATCGCTCCCTGAGGATCAGCGAGACGATGCGTCGTCAGATTTTGGATGCCCTTGGCTGCGCTGCGCAACGTTATCGCCAGTTGATTTACGCGGACGGTTTTTCCGGCCGCAAGGCCAAGGTGACGAAAACTCAGTTGATCGAATTCTTCAACGTGGCGCTCGCCTTGACGGATCAGTCGATCCGGGCCAATAAGCGGGCGGATGGACTGTATCACTCTTACAATCTGGTTGAATGGGAAAACCACCGCGGTATTGCCGTGCGACGATTACCTGAAATGCTCGAGGGTCAGGCGGCAATTCTCAGCGCGAATTTCCTTTCCACCAGAGAGTCACTTGACTTGCTGGGGGCGTTGAAACGCAGCTCGATGTACCGGGCGGACCAATGTTCGTACCTTCTTTATCCAGACCGCTGCCTGCCGCGCTTCGTCGAGAAAAACAACCTCCCCGCGGCATCTGTCGCGCGTTCGCCTCTGCTCAGTCAACTGTTGGCCGACGGGAACCAGCTTTTGATCGAGCGGGACGGGAATGGAATCTGTCACTTTAATAAGTATATTAGCAATGCCAGCGACGTGAGGCATATTCTGGGTGAATTAATTGCCGCCGGTTACGGGAGATTAGTCAAGGGCGAGGCGTCGCATGTGTTGGAGCTGTTTGAAAAGATGTTCAACCATCGCTCATTTACCGGGCGTTCGGGAACCTTTTTTGGGTATGAAGGATTGGGTTGCATCTACTGGCACATGGTTTCCAAACTAATGCTCGCCGCGCAGGAGGCCTTTCACCATGCAGCCGGGACCCTGTTCGCCGCGCCATTGGCGAAAGGCTATCGCGATCTCCGTTCCGGCATTGGTGATTACAAGACGCCGGAAAATTATGGCGCGTTTCCGATGGATCCCTATTCCCACACCCCTGCACACGCCGGCGCGCGGCAGCCGGGGTTGACCGGCCAAGTTAAGGAAGATATTTTGTGCCGCTTTGGTGAACTCGGCGTTAGTGTTCGCGAGGGGCGCATCCATTTTGAACCACAGTTGCTTCGCCCGGTGGATTTCCTGGCTGCTCCGGACGTATTCATCTATTGCAACCTTGCCGGCAGGGCGCAAAAAATTCCGCTAAAAGCCGGTACGCTCGCCTTCACTTATTGCCAGGTGCCGGTGGTGTATGAACGCGCGCAAAAACCATTGCTGGAGATCAGCTTTACAGATGGCAAAAAGCGCAGGCAGGACATTCCCGTGCTGGACGAGAAAAACAGCCGTTCGATATTTGCGCGCGCGGGCGTGATTAAATCAATCTTCGTCGGTGTTCAACCAACCCTTTTTAACTGAGGAGAGAATATAAAAACAAAAACAGTCCACAAAACCATCATGATGGCCTTTAGCCTGGCTGTCGCCGTGACTCCAGTGCTGGGCGGTAATGTCCTCATCAACCCCGGCTTTGAGTCCGATCCGAGCGGCCAAACTACAGACCTGCCTGGCTGGAACGCATACGGCGGGAATGCTTATGGCGAAACCAGCCAGACCGTCGCTCACAGCGGCAGCAATTATTTCAAGGTTTATCAGGCTTTCAATGGCGTGGTAAACTACACCGGCATTTATCAGGATTTTATCTCCGGCCCAGGCGCGGTCTATTCGGCGAACGGTTGGGCATACACTCTGTCCAGCGACGCGCTGGCCGGACAAAACATCGCGTGGATCGAGGTCACTTTCCGGGATGCGAATGCCAACATTCTCGCGCTATATCGCTCGATTCTTATCACGACGAATTCCATCGCCACCCGGGCTTTCCAGGTCAATACCTGGGTCAACCTGTTCGTCACCAATCAATACGATCTCGCCACCTATGCCGTGACCAACACCGTGTCGCAACTCGTCGCACCCGCAGGAACTTATTTTGTCCGCTACCAAATCGTTTTTCAAGGAGACGCCAACAACTCCGGCGGCTCGATGTATTTCGACGATTTAAATCTCACCCAGGCTGGCGGCGCGCCTTACGGAAATTGGAACATTGTCTGGAGTGACGAGTTCAACAGCGATTCCATTAATACAAACATTTGGACATACGACTTTGGCAATGGAGGATCGGGCTGGGGTAACAATGAGTTGGAGTATTATACCAGCCTTACCAACAACGCCTATGTCGCCAACGGCTGCCTTCACATCGTCGCTTTAAAACAGTCCACCAATGGTTTTGATTACACTTCCGCGCGATTAAAATCGCAGGGGCTCTTCTCCTGCCAGTACGGACGGGTTGAATGGCGGGCACAGTTGCCTCAAGGCACAGGCTGCTGGCCCGCCTTGTGGATGCTCGGCACCAACATCAATTCAATTGGCTGGCCGGGCTGCGGCGAAATCGACGTGATGGAGAACAACGGCAGCAATTCACTCACGGTCCAGGGCAGCCTGCACTCTGGCAGCGACGAAACGGGGTACTACAACTTCATTGGCGGCGACTCGGCCACGAATTTCCACACCTATACACTGGACTGGACAAGCAACGCCCTTATTTTCTATGTGGATGGCCACCTTTACGAAAATCAGACAGATTGGTTCAGTTCCACCACGAATCTCTATCCTTATCCGTTCAACCAGCCGTTTTTCTTTCTCATGAACATGGCCATCGGCGGAAGCTATCTCGGCAGCCCCGACACCAACGCCATCAATGCCGGCACACCGTTTCCCGTCGAAATGCTGGTGGACTATATCCGCCTCTACAACATGACTATGCCACTGCAAATTTCCATTGCTCCGTCCCGAACCAATATTATGCTGGCCTGGCCTGGGAACATCGTCTGTCACCTGCAAGTGCAAACGAACACGCCGGGCACAGGAGGCATTGGCACGAACTGGATCAACGTCGTCACGACGACAAACTCATGGCAAATCAGACCCACGAGCAACGCCGCGTTTTACCGCTTGGAGTCGCCTTGAAAACAAGCCACAAATCCGTCATGTCCCTGAAAACACCACAGTAATGATGGAATGAGCCAGACTGTTGATTCTTACGGTTTTGCCACCCAGCCAAAGATTGGCGGGCTGCGTTCGATCAGAAAGATTGAGCACCACGACGGCAATTTTTCCATCCGGATTCAAAAACGCGGTGGTCAGCAATATGTCTGCTGTGGATGAACTGATGATGCGTTTTGCTCCTGGACGGATGAATTTTGAAAAATGGCCGATGTAGTAATACGAATTCATGTAAAACAATTCGCCCGTTTTGGTGTTGGCATGAATCGGCGCAAAACAAAAGTTCTGAACATGGTTGGGACCGCCCTTTTCATCCAACAACACATTCCAATCCGTCCAGCCTTCGGCGCCATTGTTAAAGTCGTTAATCATTGATTTGCCATAGCGTTCGCCCCACTGCCAGCCGTTGATTTTGCTGAAATCAAACGGCCCATTGCACCCTTCCGTGAACAAAAGGTGGGTTTGAGGGAAAGCCTCCTTGACGCGCTTGACGTTGTCGAAATCGTCGTCCATGTACCAATGAAAACCGACGCCCCAGACGAATTTGGCTGCCGCCGGATCATCCAACACCACGGATGCGCGTTGATACACGAAACTCCGGTTGTGATCCCATATGATCACCTTTTTGTCCTTCAACCCGGCGGCCCGCAAAGCGGGGCCAAGATAATTTTTGACAAAGTCCCGCTCCTCATCAGCCGTGTAGTTGCAGGATTCCCAGGTCTGACTGGCCATCGGTTCGTTCTGTACCGTCATTCCCCAGATCGATATTCCTTCCCTTTCATAGGCATGTATAAACTTGCCATAATAGCGGGCCCACGACTCATCGTATTCCGGCTTCAACCTGCCTCCGTGAAGCACGTCGCCGTTGTCCTTCATCCAGCCAGGTGGACTCCAAGGGCTGGCAAAAAGCGTGAAATCATGTCCCGCTTCCGCAAGCGCCGCCTTGATGAAAGGAATGCGGTACTTCAAATCATGAGCAATGTCGAAGCTGTCCAGTCGTTTGTCGCCGTCCTTGACGTACGTGTAACTCTCGCTTGAAAAATCGGAACTGTGGATGGAGATTCGTCCGAGCGTATAACCGATGCCATCTTGGGGATCAAAGTATGCTCGCAAAACCTCCTGCTGTTTGGCTTGAGGCAGTTTATGGAAAGTTTCCGCTGCGGCGTCAGTCAAAGCGCCACCAATGCCAAGGACGGTTTGAAAGGTTTTGGAAGGATCAACAAAGATGTATTCTTCCTTTTCAACCAGCGGCAGCTTGTCCGTCAACTCTTCTTCACCAGCCTTGGCCAGCCTTTGTGCCGTACCCCTGGCCGTAAGAAAAAACTCGACGTGCTTAGCGGAATGCCTCGATGCTCCCTGTGAAGTGCCAGCCAGCAGCGAAATGACTGAAATGGCGGCGATGATTGTCTGTTTCATGTTATTATATAAGAGTTTTGAATCGCCTTGACAGCGAATACACGGGCTTTTGAAGAAATGCAGAAATGATTGGTCTGACCCTGCCGCGCGGCGGTGATGAATACAAGAACACTGTCATTCCAACAGCCTCAAAACTGAACCTGCTCCCGCAGATTTGCAACTTTATTCTGGATATCGGACGCATCAATTGTTGGGCTGCCTCTCGATTCTGGAGTTAAACCGGGTGATATTTGCAGGCTCGCACAGTGATCCGGTCAAGCCTGATCTCCCGAAGGCCCGGTTATGACCTCTCAATCTTTTGGGGACGCCATTGCCGGGATTCTTTGCTTTGCGGCTTGATATGGGTGTCACTCTCAAGCCTCTACCTGATTATTTCGACGGCTTCGCCCCTCCAATTGCTCCTCGAAGAAACCCGTCAGTATGAGTTTGGCTGTCGTCCGGACGGTCGCCCTCCATTTTCATGAGCGTGCGGGACTAATCTTCCATTCCCTTTTGCGGCGTCTTTTTGTAGGATTTACCCAATATGTCGAAGATTATCAAACGCCTGCATCCGGAGGTCATCCGGAGAACCGCGGCGCGTTGCCGCAATCGCGGCATTGTGCTCCCCACCTTCCAACAGTTGCGCGAGCCGGAGTCGATCCCGCAATCCATCAGGGCGAGGCTCAAGGGCGTGGGGCTTTGGGACGTCAACCCTGTGAATTTGTTCCGCATCACCTGGAAAAACGATTTGAAATCGGGCCTGTACGGGGGCGTCAATTACCTGGAGATTCCGCCGGCGCTGACGGGAATCAAGGCGCGGGTCATCGGACTGATCGGCGCTTGGTTTCCGACGGGCGCGCACAAGGTGGGCGCGGCTTTCGGCTGCCTGGCGCCGCGCCTGGTCAGCGGCGAGTTTGATCCGGACAAGCACAAGGCGGCCTGGCCCTCCACGGGGAATTTCTGCCGCGGCGGCGCGTTTGATTGCGCGCTGCTGGGTTGCACCGCCATTGCCATCCTGCCGGAGCAGATGTCGCGCGAACGGTTTGAATGGTTGAAACAGATCGGGGCGCAAATCATCGCCACGCCGGGATGCGAGTCGAACGTCAAGGAGATTTACGACAAGTGCCGCGAACTCAGGAAGGACCCGGACACGATCATTTTCAACCAGTTCGAGGAGTTCGGAAATCCGATCTTCCATTACAACGTGACGGGGCCGGCATGTGAAGAAGTCTTCGCCGGGTTGCGGGGGGGCGACTCGCGCGCCGCCGCGTTTGTCTCGGCGACAGGCTCCGCGGGAACAATTGCGGCGGGCGATTTTCTGAAGCGGAAGCATCCGGAGCTGAAGATTGTCGCCGCGGAGGCCCTGCAATGCCCGACGCTGCTCCAGAACGGGTTTGGCGCGCACCGCATTGAGGGCATCGGGGACAAACATGTTCCGTGGGTGCATAATGTGCGCAACACGGACGCCGTGGCGGCCATTGACGACGAGGATTGCATGAGGCTGCTTCGCTTGTTCAACGAGTTGGCGGGGCGGGAATGCCTTGCGACCCAGGGCGCGGACACGGCCCTGATCGAAAAGCTGTCGCTGCTCGGCATTTCGGGCATCTGCAATCTGCTCGCGGCCATCAAGACGGCGAAGCATTTTGGACTGGGCGGGCGCGATGTCATTTTCACCGTGTTCACGGATTCAGCCCAACTCTACAAATCGCGGCTGGAAGAGTTGCAGTCGGAACGCGGGGCTTATGGCGCAACGGACGCGATCAAGGATTTCTCCGGGCCGCTCGCACACCAGGGCGATGATTGTTTCAAGGAACTGACCTGCTCGGACAGGAAGGCAATCCACAATCTTAAATACTACACCTGGGTGGAGCAGCAGGGGAAAACACCCGGGGAATTGGATGAACAGTGGCAGCCGGATTATTGGCGGAGTTTGTTTGAGGAAGAAGTTGCGGGTTTTGACCGGTTGATCAAAGAGTTTAATCAATGAAAATGGACCGGCGCAATTTTATCAAAGCTTCAGCGGGCGCCGCCCTGTCAGCGGGCATCTTCGCGGGGTGCCGCTCCCGCTTAACTGTGCTGTCTGGGTCACACCCGGCTCCGGTCATCCTTGCCACGGACATTGGGGACGACATTGACGATACGTGGGCTTTGGGCTTTTTGCTGAAGTGTCCAGAGTTGAGCCTGAAGCTCGTCGCGACGGAGTATGGCAAAGCCCCGTATCGCGCCAAACTCCTGGCCAAGTTTTTGCAGCAGACCGGGCACGAACACGTTGCCATTGCCGTCGGGCCGGATGCGGAGCCTCGCGGGGGTGGGCCGCTGGACGAGTGGGTCAGGGATTACGATTTGAGTTCCTATCCTGGGCGTGTCCATACCGACGGTGTGGGGGCAATGATCGAGGTCATCATGGGTTCACCGCAGCCGGTGACATTGATCTGCATCGGGCCGATGGCGAATGTCGCCGCCGCGTTACAGCGGGAGCCGCGCATTGTCCAGCGCGCCCGCTTTATCGGAATGGACGGCAGCGTGCGGTTGGGCTATGGCGGAGCGAAAACACCGTGCGCGGAATGGAACGTCAGAGCGGATATCGCCGCCGCGCAACTAGGGCTTGCGGCGGGTTGGAACATTACCATCACTCCGCTCGACACCTGCGGCCTCGTCATTCTCGACGGCGCCCGCTACCAACGAATTCTGCAAGCGCGCGACCCCGTGGCCACCACGATTGTGGAAAACTACCGCCTGTGGAGCAAAGCCAACAAGACGGAAGCCGGGACACGAAGCCACTCTTCGACTCTCTTTGATCCCGTGGCAGTTTATCTCGCGTTCTCCCGGAGTTTCTGCCGGATGGAACGGCTCAGCATTCGCGTGACCAACGACGGTCTTACCGTTGTTGACGATCATGCCAAGCGCATGAATGTCGCCACGGCATGGGAGAACCTCGACGGATTCCGCGACCTGCTGACCGACCGCCTCTGCGGCCCGGGTTAACAGGATTTCATTTCCGCGCGGCCAGGCTCGCAGACCGAATCGGGGGCCTCAAAACTACTAACCAAATTTTGTGAAACATATCGCAAGCAATGGTAAGCTTGCTTTGGATTCAGCCAATATATATGGAGCATGATAAAGATCGGTCATATAGAGGGCGTGCCGGGCGGGTGGGAGTCCTCGTCCGACGACGGCGGTCTGAACGTTCCAGCCGCGCGTCCGGGAGGTTGGACTCGACTCACGATCGTCTGGCACGCGGCCATCAACTATCTCGTGCCCATTGGTTACGAAGACGAAACCGGATTTCATTACGGCGAAATGCCACTGCCGGCTGCCGAAATGAGCCTCGTCGAAGAGCCTGCTTAAATCATCGACGTTTTCCAAGCCGATGCTTGCAGGGAAAATCTCGCCTGGAGGGCGGCTTCGATATAAACCACGGCATGACCTACCAACGAGAAATCCAGGTTCAAACCACAGGACACAAGGTAATGCACGACCTGACCGGCGAGGTGGCCCAAATCGTGATTGAATCAGGCGTGCGAACCGGCCTTGCGCATATTTTCAACATCGGCAGCACCGCCGCGATTGGCACGATTGAATTCGAGCCGGGCCTTCAGGAGGACCTGCCCAAAATGTTGGACAAACTGTTTCCGCCGGGCCGGGACTACGGCCACGAACGCGCGTGGCACGATGGCAACGGCCATTCCCATTTGCAGGCGACGATGCTTGGCCCGTCGCTCACCGTCCCGGTCAAAGATCGCAAACTCGTCCTCGGCACATGGCAGCAAATCTTTCTTCTGGAGTGCGACATCAAACCGCGCCGGCGCGCGGTTGCCATCACAGTGATGGGCGATTCGTGACCGCCGCCCAAAGCTGTCCGTCGTCACTGTCCATTCCATACAAACATCTCTCCGGATTTCAAGTTCAAGGCGCGAGTCGTATCCTTATAGCGAAGGATAATGGGAGCTCCTCGAATGGATTTGAGGGTGGCGGCGACAAGTCTTCCGTCTTTCCAAGACAGGTTGACCTCGAAGCCTCCTCTGGCCCGCAATCCTTTGACCGAGCCGCTGGACCAGGCTTTCGGCAACGCGGGAAGCAATTCAATTTCACCGTTGCGGCTTTGCATCAACATCTCGGCAATGCCTGCCGCGCCGCCAAAATTGCCGTCAATCTGAAACGGCGGACATGAATCAAACATGTCCGGGTAGGTGCGCTCCGGACTTAACAGGGATTTCAAAATCTCGAAGGCATGATTGCCATCGCCGAGGTGGGCCCAAAGGCATATCCTCCACGCGGTGCCCCAACCTGTTGCCTGGTCTCCGCGAATCTCCAGCGACTTCTTGACCGCGGCCGCGAAGTCTGGTGTGCCGCGCAATGTGATGTCGCGTCCCGGATAGAGTCCATAGAGATGCGACACGTGGCGGTGATGAATGTCCGGCGCCTGAAGATCCCAATCTTCCATCCACTCCTGCAATTGGCCGGCCCGCCCAATCTGATTTGGCGCCAGCCGCGCCCGGGTCGCGGCAAGTTGCTTGCGCAATTGTGCGTCCACGCCCAGGATTTCAGCCGCTTTGATGGTATTCGAAAACAAGTCGCGCAGAATTTGCATGTCCATGGTGGGACCAGCGCAGACCGCTGCGCCATAAGGATGCGGATTTTCCGGCGACAACGAAGGATTTGTGACAAGCCATTTGTGCTTCGGTTCCTCGACGAGCGTGTCCAGGAAAAATTGCGCCGCGCCCTTCATCACCGGATAAATCTCTTTCAGAACTTTCCTGTCCTCGCTGAACTGGTAACGGTCCCAGAGTTGCAGGCAAAGCCATGCGCCGCCCATCGGCCAGATGCCCCAGCTCGGTCCGTCGATCGGAGCAGTTGCGCGCCAAAGATCGGTGTTATGGTGGGCCACCCAGCCGCGCGCATTGTATTGCGATTTGGCGGTGCGCGCGCCGGTTTCGGATAGATCCTTCACCATCGCGATGAGCGGCTGGACGCATTCGGCGAGGTTGCCGGATTCGGCGGACCAGTAATTCATTTCCGTGTTGATGTTGATCGTGTATTTGCTGCCCCACGGCGGGTTCATGGAATTATTCCAGAGGCCCTGTAAATTGGCAGGCTGGCCGCCCGGACGCGAACTGCCGATCAAAAGATAACGCCCGAATTGATAATAGAGCGCCGCCAACTGGGGATCGTTCCCCTCCGCAAAATGCTGGATGCGTTCGTCGGTAGGCAGCTTCATCGCGTCAGTTTCGCCGAGATTCAATTCAACGCGGCGGAATAATTTTCGGTGGGCCGAGAGATGATCAACAAGCGTTGTGTCAACACCATCCGCGACGCTGCCGCTCCACCATTTATGGTATGCTCCGGCGATTTGTTTTTTGACAGTGGCTTCAGGGTCACCGCTGACGTCGTGATAATTTTTATAACTTGTCGCAGCGGCGATGAGCAGCGTGACGGAATCGGCGTTTGTGACGCAGATTTTGTCCGCAACCGCCCATATTTTTCCGCGAGAGGGCAACACACACACGCGCGCTTGAAATTTCAACGCGCCTTTGATCCCTTCTGCTCTGCCGTTCACACCGCGCATTACGAGCGTCGCGTCGTTGGTTAAACCAACGAAAGGTGCGTTGGTGTTGACCTCCACCGTCACGTCCGCATTCTGTGGAGTCGTCATTTCAGCGGTGAAGGAAATCTTTTCCGGCTGATCTGCTGTCAGCCGCACCACAATGATTTGATCCACAGCGCTGGCGAAGACTTCGCGTCTATAACGCACTCCGTCACTGTTATAACTCACCGTGGCGGTGGCGGCATCCAGATTCAAATCGCGACGATAACCATCCACCGTTTTCGCGTCAGGAAATGCCAGCAGCAGATCACCGACGGTTTGATAGGGCATTTGTGTCAATGGCCGCGCCATGATTCTTTTGCTGATGAGATCCGCCGCCGCCTTGTAGTTGCCATCGAACACAAGCTGCCTTGCCTCCGGCAAAGCGCCCAGGGCATCCGGACTGTCTGGATCGTAAGGGCCGCCTCCCCAGAGTGTATCCTCGTTGAGTTGCAACCGTTCTTCATTCACACCGCCAAAAACCATCGCCCCGAGCCGTCCATTGCCAATGGGCAGAGCGGAAACCCAATTGGACGCCGGCTGGCGATACCAAAGACTCAGCGGTTCAGCCGGGGGCGGAGCTTCACCCGTGAATTCCGTGGCAGAAGAATTCGGAGGTTGGGACAATAAAAGCGCCGCCGTTACAACCGCAAAAATGAAATGTTTGCCGATGGTCCCGCTGAATTTGAATGCAGTGCTCATTTCGGAACTTTATCGGCGGCCAAAGGCAACCGCAAGCTTCCCTCCCTTCAGATGCTTGGAGAATTCGTTCTGACCAACCTTGATTTTGTTGGTCGGGATGCGTCTCTTTCCCCCGGCAAATCAATACGTGCCCAGGGTGACGCGCAGGGCTTGTGGAGCGGAACCAAAATTCAGGCTCCAATCCGTCTCGTCCCCGTTCCAAAAACGCAAAACGCGAAATGCAGAGGGCACGGGTTCGCCGTTTCCCTTTCCCGATGAGTGGGTGGTCCGCTCCACCGGCGCTGCTTCCTCGACCCGGACAAAGTCGCGCTGTCCACCAGAGGCGGCCTTGAAATCGATTTTGCAATAGGCGCCGGTGACCAAAAATTGGTTCTCCGTAATTTGCGCAACCAGCGCGCGTCCGATGGGGGTGGCGTTTCCCGGGGCATCGGCGATTTTCCCCCGGCCCGTTGCTCCGAATCCAATGACGGCCTTCCACGCGCCAAAATCCAGCGTTTCCACCTCGCGGCCTGTTTCCTCTTCAACCGCCTGGACTTTGCCTTCGAAGTTGAGCCGCGCCACTTCGCGCATAATTGGCTCAAGCATCCGGTAGTTCAGTTCGACTGGCGCGAGCGCCTCCTCCTTCAGCCGCGTGTAGTCAAGGCCGAACGGAGACCACCCAATCGTTCCGCGCGACAAAGCGGCGAAACACATCCGGGAATTGGTGCTGGCTCCGATGGTCTCCGGGACAAACAGCGGGTTGTCGGGGCGCCCATAATGTTCCAACACCGCGCGATACTTTGCGCTGTCGTTCTGGTAAATGTCCGGCGCAAGAATATCGATGGCAGGGGCGGCCGCCTTCCATATATCAAGCACATTATCTGTCGCGCCGCCGCTTTCATAGCTGCTGGCCGGGCCTGGCGTCAGAGGGTCGCGCAACGCGGCGTTCACGTACATCGGCAGCGGATACTGCGCTTTCCCGGCGGCCGCCACCTGGCCGATGAAACGGGCCACCGACCAGGCGTGAAAATACTCGTCCGCGTTGGTGCCGAAAACCGCTGTCCAATTCCCGCCCGCGCCGGTGTTGATTTTAAGCGCCTGCAGAAGCTCCGCCGGCACCGGCGCGGCGAACGCTTTTTCCGCCTCCGGTGAATAATCCCGGACGGTGCCGCCCCACGTTCCCGGCTCGTTTTCCACCTGCACCATGATGACGGTGTGGACCGGGTCCGCGGACTTGAGATGGCGCATCAGGGCGCTGAAGGCGCGAATGTCTGATTGCAGCGCGACCGGCGCGAAAGGCGAGGGTGAATCCACCCGTCTCTGGCCATCTTTGGCGATCATGCGCGGGAAAAGGTCCGGCCGGTTTTTCGCCCAAAGGGGCAGATAGTGCGAGCTGCCGTTTTTCCATGTGCCAAACCACAGGAGAACCAGCCGCACGTTGTGTTCCCGGGCCCGTTTCAGGATCAAGTCAACGATCGAGGTGTCGAATTTGCCCTGTTCCGGCTCGAACTGTTCCCAATAGACCGGGATTTCGAGCGTGTTAGCATGGAGATAATCGATGGCCGGCCAGACTTTGGGGAGCAAGCCCGGTCAGGCGCTGGAATTGTGGCACTGCGCGCCGAGGATGAGGAAGGGCGCGCCATCCACGATCAGGGCGTGACGCCCGCCATCATTCACGACTTGAGGAAGTGGATTGTTGCCGGCTTGCGCCGTCATAACTTGCATCAACGACAGGAGAACGATAAAGGTGAAGGCTCTAAACGGCTGGAGTAAAAAATTATTGCGGTTCTGGTTCATAGTCCGCGCTTGGGATCAGTTTTTTGACATGGGCGCACGGGAAGAACGCATCTTTCCCAACGGGTGGTTGGGCGACGCACTTCCTGATGCTCTTCATGCCGGGAATGAGATTCACAAGCAAGGCAGGCGTCAAGGGCAAACACCGGCAATAAAACCGCCCCGCGAATTAAAACGGAAGCCGGGGTTCTTCTTGACTACACGGAATCCCTGCCCAAGAGGAGGCGGCCTCGTTTGGTTACAGAGCTGTCGCAGGAAGAATGGTCGCTAATTAGTACGGCGAACTTGATTCTGCCGGATTCCTGCGACCGCAAGCATCGCCAGGAGGACTCCGGCAATCAACGGAAGCGGCAATGGACCATCCGGAGCGGTGGACGCATCGGTGAGCGTCAAGCCGGCGAGGAAGGCTGAACCGCCGTCGTACTGCCCATGTGCGTAACCTTCAAATTGAATCGAAGCAATGGTGTCTCCGTCGAAGCTCGAAGGAAGGTCTAATGTTTGAATATCCAGCCGTGTTTGATCATACCCCGACGTGGTCGGCGCTCCGTTCTCGAAATACGTGGGCACAACCGTGGGATCGGACAAGGTGTTCACGAAGATATTCTGGTTATGGTCACGGATGTTGTAGCCTTCGGTTAGGGTCAAAGTCGCGGTTTCTCCGTCAGTCCCTGTCACCACGATGCTGCCTTCGTCCACACCAGGCTCGCCCCAGGCCGTATTCGCCAGGGAATGAAGTGCTGTGGCCTCTGTTCCAGCAGGCACAGAAAATGTGAAGTCAAATGAGCCAGCCGTGCCACCGGCAGCGCTCGACTGGACAACCCCCGTCGTGAGCGGGCTCCCCCCCAGCTCCGCCAATTCGAATGGAACTCCGGCAACCGTAAGCGTCGTTCCACCCAGTTGGTAATTGTTCCCGTACGAATAGGTTTGGATGTCAGCGTTGACGTCAGGCGTGATATTAACTTCGGTGTATTGAGCTTGGACGGTGAAAGCGGTCACGAGGGCTGCGACAGCTAATGGGGCGAATCTCATTTTCATAGGTTTTATCAAGGCATTCTGCTAATCCGGCAAGAAAAAAGCACATTTAATACCAATACCTCGTAGCGGTTATGAGATGCAATGCAACTAATTGCAAATCAGCAAAATACAACAGCAACGTGGGAGGTGGATTCTGCTCGGCGAATCTCGATTGTGTAAAGCAAATCGACGCCAAAATGCTGGCCGTATCTCAGTTGACAGATATAAGCCTTTAATAATCAACACCTTCATGTGGCTTGAGATGAACTGTGAGATTTCCCGACGTAACAATATCACCTAATCCATCTAATAATGATCGCTGCCGGACATTCATGGCATTTCTGTCCTTGTGCCCTCAGTTAAACCAACGCATCTGTGCATTATCTTTTCGACCAATGCCGAGCCGGAGCAAGTTCTCAAGAAGAGAACCTGCCCGAAACAAGATGGCGCAGGCATCACACCTGCGCCTTGCAACTGCCACGGTACGCTAAGAATTGGTCGCAGGCCGGGAAACCTGCCGAAACCATCACGCACCGTCGCCAAATCAACAACCATGCCCGCCTGCGAATGCAATCGCGCCCCAAAACCCTTTCCGCCCCTGTTTAAAAAAACAGGCCGGACGCCATTGCAGCATCCGGCCCATTAACGACCATGTTAACCAACATATTGGCCTCGGAATTACACCTGAATGGGAAAAACCAAAAACCCATTCAGCCTCTCATGTCCGGGCCTGATTACATATCGGCGGAAGTCCGAAAAACTTTAGGGCACACAAGAGCGTGGATTTTCCGCCCCGATCACTGGCAAAATATTGGTTCGGGCTGGGGGAGAGAAATGGATTCTTGGCGGGCGGAAGAATGTGTAAGCCCTAGGCTGACATGGCAGCACCGTTCCGGCTCACATTAATTCCAGCCACGGGCCTAATAGACAGGCCGAACAAAGCGGCAGAATCTTGGGGCATGGCGACCAGCAGTCATGCAGATAAAGGCGGTATAGCCGCACGGCCGGGCAATTGCATTCGCATAGAGGTGATATGGCTGCCACGGGCGAAATCGAATGGATGCAAACTTGGCGGTTTAGAATGGGATCTTCTTCCAGTGGATTTTCTTCGACAGATTCGCTGAAAATTCTTCTTCCTTCTTCTCCGCTCTGACTTTTCTTGCG
>JBKQUS010000016.1:0-28115 GCA_052325505.1 Limisphaerales bacterium | reverse complement strand
GCGTGTTGTTTAAAGGTCTTGTCAAACTTCTTCCGGTTGTTCTTGGATTGGATCACAGGTGCATTCATAGTTGCTTTGGCTTTCAATGTCTCTCTTTACCTGTGTCCGCTTTTTCGCGCAGGCCCACTACCGTAAAATCCACGGCGTGTCGGCGGCGGCTGCGAAAGCGGCGGTAAAAGAGCTGGCGGATTTGCCAAAGAGGAAATGTTGAGATGCTTTGGGTGACCAGTTTCTAACCACCAAAATCGTGTTCACGGACAGCGGTTGAGGAGTGGACAGCGCGGATCAAGCTTGCGCGCAAGCGCAAAGTAACCCCTGCTTTCACCAAGATTTCCCTGTTGCTGCGCGGCGATTCCAAGGCAACAGGCGTTGATTGCCTTGCCCCACTTTTCTGGGTGGTCGCTTAGGGCTTCTTTGAGGAGGGGAATGCCCTCATCGAAACGTCCGCACTGCGCCAAGACCAATCCGCGTGTGCCCTTGAAATAGACAAACCACGGGGCCATGCTCAGTGCTTGTTGCGAATAGTCGTCGGCCTCGTCCAGCAATTCAGGCAAGCCAAGAAGTGCGTCAACGTAGGCGATGTTGTTAAGAAGCAAGGGAAAGAATGCTTTATTGTTGGCGAGTGTGTTTCGGAGCCCGAGAAGGGCTTGCCTTGCCTCCTGAAGTCTGTTTTCGTGAACCAAGTATGTCGCCCGTGAAAAGTTTAGCGCATGATTGCCAGGAACTTCGCGAAGTCCTTTGTCGAGCCACATTATCGCTTCACCAACAGTACGTTCGCGCCGGCATTCTTCTGCTTCAAAGCAATAGTAGTTTGCTTTGAGATTAGCGATTGTCTGCGGTGTCATTTTCCAAGTAAGCCAAATATTAAGCGCGTCGTTGGGAATCCGACCTTCTGGACCGCTCGCCCGATGCGGCACAAGGCTAGCGATCAAAACTACTCCATTCATGATCAAAATCCATCGTATGGGTTCCAAGCCCGAGAATCGCGTGTGATCCAGCATTGCATCCACGGACCGGAATTTCCACGCAAGAAGAAATAGGATCGCGTTAACCAGTGGGCCGCCTAGGACAAAAAGCGTTTGTCTAAGTCGAAAGCCTCGGGTGTCCAAGGGTAACCCGAATACTCTGCCCCCAAGCGGAACTTTTCTTAAACGCCAGCGAATCCCGAATCGTTTGAACTCCAGCGCAAGTTGTCCAATGCCGATTTCCAACGCAAAGATCCGAAATCCCGCAAGTTTGCCGACAACGGCATGTCCCATCTCATGCATGAATGAGACCCCAATGCCTACGATCGCAATCAACACGAAATTGATCATCGAAGTGGCTGCTCGCGAGCCCGGGTGGAGCAGCGTCAAAATTACGCCGATCAGACCCAAGAAAATCGGAATCCAGAACACCGCCTTTAAAACCTTCGTTTCCTTCGCGTTTTGGCACGAAAGGCAAAGTGTCCGCCTTTTCGAAAACGGTTCACGCTCTGTCTTGAACAGCGACCGGTTTTCAGACTCGAGGCCGCACTTGTCGCATTTCACGCGCGGATGATTATGGTGCAAAATGGTAGGTGGCAAGTTGGAAAATGATAGCCGTTTATTTTGGCCAGGAGTTGTCCCGGAGCCCTTTCGCCTTTCATGGCGTGGTTTTAGCATTATCATGCGCGGCGATCCGTGAAGAAGTTGAGGATTAATTTGCCCGTGTTGTTTTTGCTGCTGGCTGTGCTGCTGGTGGCCTTTGTCCGCATTCGGCTGCTTGCGACGCCGCTGGAACGGGATGAGGGGGAATTTGCTTACGGCGGGCAACTGATGCTCCAGGGGATTCCTCCCTACAAGTTCTTTTACAATATGAAGTTTCCGGGGATTTATGCAGCGTATGCCGGACTGATGTTTCTGTTTGGGCAAAGTGCCTCGGGAATCCACTTCGGGTTGCTGGTGGTGAATCTGGCGTGCGTTTGGCTGCTGTACCGGCTGGCCCGGCGGTTTTTGGATGTGTCCGGCGCGGCTGTGGCCGCCGCCTCGTATGCGCTGCTCTCGACCAGTCCGGTCGTGCTGGGGCTGGCGGCTCATGCGACGCATTTCGTCGTTTTGGCGTCGCTGACCGGGTTGCTGGTGTTGCTGAGAGGGGAGGATTCTGGAAAGCCGAATCTGTTTTTTTGGAGCGGCGTGTTGTTCGGGATTTCCTGCTTGATGAAGCAGCCGGGGGCTGTGTTCGGGGTGTTCGGGTTCTGCTTGCTGGTGGCCGGGGGGGTGCGTGAAAGAGGGCGGTGGCGCATGCATTGCTGGAGAATTGTTTTGTATTCGGTCGGCGTGGGCGCTCCGCTTGTGTTAACGGGCGTGGTTCTATGGCAGGCGGGAGTTTTTCAGAGGTTTTGGTTTTGGACCTTTGTCTATGCCAGGGCGCATGCTGCCGAGTTTGGCTGGTCGGCGGGTCTGCGGCAGCTCGCCTGGTTCTTCAAGCATATCCCTTTCACGGCTGACGGGTTGTTTTGGATCATTGGCGGCCTGGGTCTGGTGTCGCTTTTGTCGGCCAAGTGCGAACGACGCAAGAAATTGTGGCTGGTGGGCTTTCTGTTCTTTTCTTTCGTGGCTGTGTCGCTGTCGAACTACTTTTCGGAGCATTATTTCGTCATGCTGCTGCCGGCGTTGTGCCTGTTGGTGGGGCAAACGGTTAGCGCGGGCATGGAGTGGGGCAAGGCAAGGAAAGCGGGGGCGGCTGGGGCGGCGTTGTACGGCTGGCTCACGAAGGGCAGGTTGAGAGAGTGGGGAACCTCCTCTCCCCGCCCTCTCCTCCACAAGCCTGTGGAGGAAAGGGAGAACACACAGGTAGTTTTTCTTCATGAGCCAAGTGTGGCGGCCCTGCCTGCCGGGCTCTTCGTGCTGGTTTGGATGCTGACCGTGTTCCATCATCGCGCGGATTTTTTTGTTCTCAGTCCCGAGCGGTTCTGCAGGGAGTTCTATTACCCGAATCCGTTTGTGGAATGCTGGCAGGTTGGCAGCTATCTGCGCGAACATGCCGCCCCAGACGGGCGCATTGCCGTCCTCGGCTCCGAGCCGGAGATCCTGTTTTATGCGGGCCGCCATTCGGCGACAGGCTACATTTACATGTATGACTTCTTTGTGCCCCAACCTTATGCGACCGAGATGCAACATGAAATGATCGCGCAAATTGAAGAGGCCCGGCCTGAATTCCTGGTCTTTGTCAAACAGCCGGTATCCTGGGACTTGCGGGGTCATTTTGAGGAACTGGGAAGCAGTCCCGTTATGAGCTGGCTACCGAAATTCGTGGGGAACTTTTATGAACCGGTTGGGGTGGTGCTGCTGAAGTCCGAGCCGGAGTATTATTGGGGAAAGGAGGCGCGGGATCGAACGCCGACGCATGATGAGTTCATCGGGGTTCTTAAGAGAAAATGACCTTTCCTTGGCAGGGCACCCAAATGGGAGGAATGGGAAGCATGGGAAGAATGGTACGAACTAGACTTTGCGCGGCTTTGATGGCATTTTATTCAGGTGTCTTCGAACAAGCTCGAACAACTCCAAGATTTGCTGCGCTCCTACGGTTCATGCCTGGTGGCGTATTCCGGCGGGGTGGACTCGGCTTTTCTGGCTTACGTGGCGCATCGGGTGTTGGGCGAAAAATCGCTCGCGGTGCTGGCGGATTCGCCCAGCCTGCCACGGCGCGAACTGGAGGAGGCGGTGGCCGTTGCCAAACAATTTGCCATTCCGCTGCGAGTTATCGCGACGCAGGAATTCGATAATCCCGACTACCTGTCCAATCCGGTTGATCGCTGTTACTTTTGCAAACACGAGCTTTTCACGCAACTGGCGCCTGTGGCCAAAAATGGACATTTTGCCGTGATCGCCTACGGTGAAAATGCGAGCGATGCGAGCGATCTCCGGCCCGGGTTGAAAGCGGCCGGGGAGTTCCATGTGCGCGCGCCGTTGAAGGAGGCCGGTTTGACCAAGAGTGAAATTCGCGCCTTGTCGGCGCGACTGGGCCTGCCCACGGCGGACAAGCCGCAAATGGCCTGCCTGAGTTCCCGCGTGCCGCACGGCGAGCCGGTTACTCCAGAGAAATTGAGCATGATCGAGCGGGCCGAATATGTTTTGCGCGACCTGGGGTTTTACGATTTGCGGGTGCGCCATCACGAGTTGCGAGGGCAGGGGGTCATGCTGCATTTGGCCCGCATCGAAGTGGGTGTGGATGAAATGCCCAAGTTTCTGAACAACGGAGCGGCCAGCCGCGTGACGGAAGAGTTGAAGAAAATCGGCTACATGCACGTCACGCTCGATTTGCAAGGCTACAGCCGGAAGGAAGTCGGAATTAAGAAGTAAGAATTAGGTTCCCCTCTCCCTGACCCTCTCCCCACTTCGTGGGGCGAGGGAATTGCCAAATCCTGATGTGGCAACGTCAAGGATGCGCCGACACGTTAATAGTTGCGCAATCGTTGCTTGTCAGGACTTCGTGGCCGACTACCATCGCGGGCATGAGCTTGTTGAGGGTTGATAATCTTTCCAAATCCTTTGGCACGATTCGGGCCGTGGATTCGATCAGTTTCGAAGTGCGCCCGGGCGAGATTTACGGGCTGCTCGGCCCCAATGGAGCGGGCAAGACGACCACCATCTCGATGCTGTGCGGCCTGCTCAAACCCGACGCCGGCGAAGTGCTGGTGGCGGGGGCGGCGTTCTGGGATGATCCGCAGAAAGCCAAAAGCATCATGGGCGTGGTGCCGCAGGAGCTGGCGATTTACGAGGAATTGAGCGGGCGCGAGAACTTGGAGTTCTGGGGGCGGATGGCGGGGCTGAGTTCGCGCGAGGCGGGATTGCGGGCGTCGGAATTGCTCGAAGCCCTGATGCTGATGGATCGGGCGAAGGACGCGGTGAACAAATATTCGGGCGGCATGAAGCGGCGGATCAATCTGGGTTGCGCGCTGCTGCATCGTCCGCAATTGCTGCTGCTCGACGAGCCGACCGTGGGCATCGATCCGCAGGCGCGCCTGAATATTCTCGAGTTCATCCGCCAACTCCAGTCCACCGGCACGGCGATTCTTTACACGACGCATTATCTGGAGGAGGCGGAAACGCTTTGCCAGCGCATTGGCATTATTGATCACGGGCGGTTGCTGGCGGAAGGGACATTGAGTCAATTACAGGAACGGCTGGGGGGGCATCGCGTGTTCGTGCTGGAGGCGGATTTCAAGGGGACCTCGCCGGAATCGTGGCCGGGCTTTGACCAGCGCTTTCGGGTCATCCAGAAAACCGAGCGGCAACTGGTCGTGGCGGCGGTTGGCGAGCGGGACCCGTCCGAGTGCCTGAAGGATTTGCTGGGTCTTCCGGTGCGCGCCGAAAATGTCACGCTCAAGCGGCCCAGCCTGAATGATGTGTTCCTGCAACTGACCGGGCGCGAACTGAGGGAATAAGATGCTGCGCGTTCTCCTCGCCAAAGACCTGCGCCGCGCGTTGCGGAATCCGCTTCCGTGGCTGATCTTTCTCATCGTGCCTTTGGCCATGACCACGCTCCTGGGCTTGGTATTCGGCGGACATTCCGAGAACAATGCGCTGGGCCGAATCCGATTCGCCGTGGTGGACGAGGACCGGTCAAGGTTGGGGGATTTGTTGCGCACGGCCGCGGACCAGCCTCGCGGCGGCAGGCATTTTCAACTGGTGTTCATGGAGCGCGAAGCGGCGTTGCGGGAGATCGATGCCGGCAAAATCAGCGCGGTCCTGATCATCCCGACGAATTTCATGCGCAATTGTCTCTCAGCGCGCGAACCAGCCAGCCTGGAACTGATCAAGAACCCGGCGGAGTCAGTGAATCCGGCGGTGGTGGAGGAATTGCTCGGCGCGGGTGTGACGGCGTTAAATGCCATTTCGCACAATTTCAGTTCCGAATTTACCCAATGGCAGCCGTTGTTGGAAGGCCGGGGGGATTACAGCAAGGCTTTCCTCGTGATTGAACGCACCGGGCTTAAAATCATGATGGAGTACAAGGATTACTTAAGCCCGCCGCTGGTGGGTTACGAGAAGGAATCACCGGCGGGCAAACCTGCTGGAAAACCAGCGGCCAAAGCAGGTGGTTCGAACGGCGGCGACACCAGCGGCCTGTTCGCGTATCTGCTGACCGGGTTCTCCGGGATGTTTCTGCTGTTCATCGCGGGCACCGCGAACAGCGATCTCTATAATGAATTGCGCCTGCACACCTTGGAGCGATACCAGACCCTGCGGGATTCACTGGCGCCATTGCTCGCCGGAAAGGCCGTTTTCGCGGTGGTGTTGCTGCTGTTGTGCAGCGCGATGATGCTGGGCGGGGGCGGCTTGATTTTTCGTGTTCGTTGGCGGCATCCACTGGAGTTGATGATTCTCACCGTTGGCTACGCTTGTTTCATGGCGGCTTTGTTCGCCGTCTTCGTGGCGCTGATGCCGGACGAACGCCGCGCGGCTGTGCTGAATAATCTGGCGGCGATGGGCATGGGCCTGGCGGGGGGAGTGTTTCCACCGCAATCATTGCCGGCGTTCGTGCGCGAGCACATCACGCCACTGCTGCCGAGCTATTGGTTCATTAATACCGCGCGTAATCTGCAGGACGGCGGCGCTGATGTGGCCTGGGGCTGGACGACGTTCAAACTCGCGGCGCTGGGCGCGGTGCTGATCACGCTCGCGGCGATGCTGTTGCGACGGAGATTCCAAGCGGGCTTGCGCATATGAAGCGACTCCTTGCCATCGGCCACACGGACTTCCGCCTCTTTCTCAAGCACAAGAGCGCTTACGTGTGGTTCTTTGTCATCCCGCTGGCTTTCGTTTACATCATGGGCTTCTCCAATCAGGGTCCGGGCGATCCCTACAATCGCAAGCCGCCTGTGTTCATCGAAAACGAGGATACGAATTATCTCGGGCGGATTTTTCTGGATGAACTCAGTTCACAGAACATGTGGCTGCTGGATCCGACCAACCGCGAGACTGCCGCGCGCGTCATCCGCATTCCGGCCGACTTCACCAGCAAGGTTTCATCGCGGGAACCGTGTAACGTGCTGTTCCTCAAGCGCGACGCTTCCGCGCAGGCCGACGCCGCGCTCATCGAATTGCGGCTGGTGCGGGCCTTGATCTCGATGAACGGGCATCTGCTGGAAACCGTCACGGCGACGAATGAACCCGGAACAATTTCTGAAGGCAAACTGAGGGAAATCATGGCCCGGCCAAACCTGGTGACCTTGAACGCCCGCTTTGCCGGACGAAAGCCGGTGCCGTCCGGATTCAGCTTTTCGCTGCCGGGAAATCTCGTCATGTTCCTGATGATGAATTTGCTGATTTTCGGAGGCGCGGTGATGTCCGCGGAACGGCGCAACGGGGTCATCAAACGGCTCATGGCCTGCCCGGTAACACGCCTGGAACTTGTCCTGGGAAAAATCTACGGGCTTATTCTGCTCGGGTTGGTGCAGATATTCTTTCTTCTGGCGGCGGGAAAATTTTTGTTCCACATCAACCTCGGAGCAAATCTGCCCGGCGTGGTTGTAACACTGGTTCTGTTGGCATGGGTTGCCGCGTCGCTGGGCGTGCTGATTGGCTCGCTGGTTGCCGCGCCCGACCGAGTGAACGGGATTTGCGTGCTGCTGAGTCTCTTGATGGCGGCGTTGGGCGGCTGTTGGTGGCCGCTGGAAATCGGGCCGCCGGCGCTCAAGACCATTGCGCTGTGCCTGCCGACCGGCTGGGCGTTGCAGGCGCTGCATCGACTCATCAGTTTCGGCAGCGATTTCAGCGCCGTGCTGATTCCGCTGGCTGTGTTGCTGGCGTTCGGCGCTGTTGCGAACGCTCTGGCCGCGCGGTTTTTCAGGAACTAATCATCGCCCGGCGAATAAAGCGGCTTGCCGCGACAGACAGGGGGGCGTTAATTTAGTTTCCAAGCGATGACTAAAAAGAAGTTCGTTCACGAGAAGTTTCTGTTGCATAATCGAACCGGCTTGCGCCTTTACCGGCAGTTCGCCGAGGCGGAACCGATTTTCGATTATCATTGCCATCTCTCGCCGCGTGACATTGCGGAAGACCGCCAGTTCCGGGACCTTTGGGAAATCTGGCTGGAGGGGGACCATTACAAATGGCGCGCCATGCGGGCCAACGGCGTGGCGGAGGAATTTTGCACCGGGTCGGCCGAGCCGTTCGCCAAGTTCCGCGCCTGGGCGGCGACGGTCCCGCATACGTTGCGCAATCCGCTTTACCATTGGACTCATCTGGAGCTGAAACGGTATTTCGGGATCGACGAATTGCTGGATGAGGCAAGCGCGGCGCCGATCTGGAAAAGAGCGAACAAACAACTGGCCGGCCCGGAGTTGAGCGCGCGGGGCATCCTGAAAAAGTTCAAGGTCAAAGCGCTTTGCACATCGGACGATCCGACGGATGATCTCAAGCACCACGAAAAGATCGCCGCCGACGGCTTGATCACCCGGGTGTTCCCGTCGTTTCGCCCGGACAAGGGGCTTGGCGTGGATCAACCGGCTGCGTTCAACGCCTGGATCGCCCGGCTGGAACAGGCGGCGGGCGGCGCGATTGGAGATTTGCAGGAATTTCTCGACGCCTTGCGCCGCCGTCATGACTATTTTCATGGCAGAGGTTGCCGGTTGTCCGATCATGGGCTTGAGCAGTGTTTCGCCAGGCCTTGCGCCGTCGAATCCGCCGCCGCGGTTTTCCGCAATGCGCGGCGCGGCCAGGCGGCTTCGCCGGAAGAGCACGCACAGTTTGCGACGTTCATGATGATTTTCTTTGGCCGGCTGGATGCTGAGAAGGGCTGGGTGAAGCAATTGCACCTCGGGGCGTTGCGCAACAGCAATGCGCGGCGCTTGCGCCAGCTTGGCCCGGACACCGGGTTTGATTCCATGGGCGATTTTCCCCAAGCAGAGGCCCTGGCTGGTTTTCTCAATCTGTTGGAGTGCGACGATGCATTGCCCAAAATGATTCTTTACAACCACAACCCGGCGGACAATTACCTGCTGGCGACGATGGCGGGAAGTTTCCAGGATGGCGTCGTGCCGGGCAAAATCCAATTCGGCCCCGGCTGGTGGTTTCTGGATCAGAAAGAAGGGATCGAATGGCAGTTGAACGCATTGTCGCACATCGGATTGCTGTCACGCTTCGTCGGCATGGTGACGGATTCCCGCTCGTTTATGTCCTACCCGCGGCATGAATATTTTCGCCGGATCTTGTGCGATCTCATCGGGCGCGAGATGGAGCAGGGCCAACTTCCCGACGATGAACTGCTGCTGGGCACGATGATCCGCAACATCTGCTACGGCAACGCGCGCGATTACTTTTCGCTGCCGGTGCCGGGGGAACCTGCCGCGCCGAATCCCAAGGCCCGCCGGGAATCGCGCCGCCGCCAGCCCCGCTGAGCCTGGATGCTTTTGCCCGGTGAGAAACCTGGTTCCTTTGCCCAAGTCATTTTACGAGCCATCGGCCAAAGCGGTGGCCCCGCGATTGTTGGGCCAATGGTTGATCCGCAAAGACGCGGACAGTTTCTGCGGCGGGCCGATTGTCGAAACGGAGGCTTACCTTGCGGAGGATCCCGCTTCTCATGGATTTGGCGGGGAAACGGCCCGCAACCGCGCCATGTACGGGCCGCCAGGGCGCGCGTATGTTTATTTGATTTACGGTTTCCATTTTTGCGTGAATGCCGTCTGCCAGCGCGCAGGACGCGCGGAAGCGGTGCTGATCCGGGCCATCGAAGCCGAATTTGGCGAAGACTTGATGTGTAACAATCGGCCGGTGGCCCAGTCCATTGCGTTGACCAACGGCCCCGGGAAACTTTGCGCGGCGCTGGGCATTGACCGCAAACTTGACGGGACTGATCTGTGCGACAGCCAGTCGGAATTGTTCATCGCCGCCAATCCCAACCTGAAACGTTTCCGGAAGGAACGCGGCCCGGTGATTACCACCACTCGAGTTGGAATAAGCCAGACAGCTGACTTGCGCCTGCGTTTTTACCTCGGCGGCAGCGCGTTTATCTCGCGGCGTGTTCCTGCGCCTTTGCCGCAATCCAGCGCACGACGCGCTTTGCCAGGCCCGGCACCCACAAAACGCTGATGTGCCCGCTGCGAAACCGCCAAATCTCAGGCTTGTCCCAAGCGCGCCATAGTTCTTCGACATTTTCCCTGGCCACGAATAGATCATGTTCCGCTTCAACCAGCAAAATGTTCTCTTTGGCGATGAGCGGGCGGTTGGATACCAGATTTAATTTGTGCAAATCGACGCGCCGGTTTTGCAGGGCGCACCGGATGGTTTCGCAGAACGCCGCTTCCTCGATCATCCTGTCCAGACGCGCCACCGGCACGGTCAAAACAGCGCAGGCAACGCGCGAGTCATGGCAAAGAGTCAGGCCGGCAAGCCACGCGCCCATTGAGACGCCCCATAAACCGACAAACGGGCAAGCCTGCACCGCCAGCCAGTCAATGAAGGCTCGAATGTCCGCCATGGCCTGAAGGGAGGCTTCGACTGTGTGCAGCACATCGGCGGACAGGAAGTTTCCCCAGGCGCCCAGCTCGGGTGGACGACGATCAAATTGCCAGGGCAGTTGCAGCGTGGCCGCGCTGATGCCAATCTGGTTCAGTCGCCGGGCGTGCCGTGGAAAATAAAAATGATGATTCAAAGAGTCATTCCAGCCATGCAGAAGCAGAACCACCGGTTTTTGCCGCCAATGATCCTCGCATCGATAGAGGCGGCCATGAACAGTATTGTTCGCCGCGTGGGCGCTGGGGCGAGGACTGGCAAAATGGAATTTTACCGGGCCGTGGAATTCGACGGCGGCAAGCTTGATTTCGGTCGGGGAGAAGTCAAGGTTTGCCAGCAAATGCCGGGCTTCCTCCAAATGCGGGTTCCTGCCGTCCGGTTTCGCCATGCGGGCCGCCGCATGATGAATGGCCACGCGGTCGATCCATTGGCAAATTTTACGTGTTGTGTTCAATGCCTTCTCATTCTATCACAAGCAACTGATTGCAATTGAATACCGAATCCAACCCGTTCCCCGCCAGCTTGCTCGTTTCCCTGGAGACGATTGTTGAGCCATTGGACCCTGGCAAACTGTTTTTGCGCGCGCAACCATTGCAGGTTGAGTTGGGCTGCGGCGACGGCTCGTTTCTGGCGCAATACGCGGCGCTGCATCCGGAATGGAATTTCATCGCGGTGGAACGTCTGCTGGGCCGCCTGCGAAAAATCGACCGCAAAGGACAGCGGGCCGGCCTGGCCAATGTCAGGGGGATAAGAATCGAAGCGGCGTATTTCCTGGAATATCTGCTGCCCAAGAAATCGGTCACGGCCTTGCACGTCTATTTTCCGGATCCCTGGCCAAAGCGAAAGCACCACAAGCACCGGCTGATTAACAAGCGCTTTCCCGAACTGGCGCAGGCGGCACTGGCGCCGGGCGGCACGGTCTATCTGCGCACGGACGACGCGGATTATTTCGCGCAAATGAAGGCCATATTCGAGGCCTGCCCCCCGTTTGCGCAAATCCCGACGCCGCAGTCCCTGTCGGAAGTATTGACTGATTTCGAACGCGATTTTCTGGCGCGGGGCATCCAGACACTGCGTTCAGCGTGGCAGTTGGCAGGCGCTTAAACGCCTCAGGCCGGCATCATGCCGGTTTTGCGGGCGTAATTGAACAATCCCCCCGCATCGACTACCGGACGGACATCGCCCAGCGGCTTCAAGGAATGGACCTTGCCGGTGGCTTGGACGGTCAACGTTTCCTTGTCCAAATCGACCGTGACCACGTCGCCGGTTTTCAATTCATCACAGAGGCGGTCCGCGCATTCGCACGGATAAAGTTCGCCCGTAGCCACGCTGTTTCTGAAAAAGATGCGCGCAAAACTCTCGGCCACCACGGCTTTGCATCCGGCCGAGCCGAGCGCAATGGGGGCGTGCTCACGCGAACTGCCGCAACCGAAATTCCGCCCCCCGATGACAATCGGATATTCACTGTCGAGCGCGCCCGGTTTGATGTAGCGTTGCGGGTAAAGCGAATCCGGCAGGCCGGCCAGAGCGTAACTGCCCAGTTTTTCGTATTCGTCCGGCACGGTTGGAATCAGGTTCAAGTACTGCGCGGAAATGATTTGATCGGTGTCGATATTGTCGCGCACCACGTAAACAGGCCCTGTAAATACAGATTGCATGGTTGAATTGTGCCGCCGTGGCGGTCTTGAATCAACAGGATTTATCCGGCGGCGGTCACTGCGGATGCAGAGGCACGGCGTTCGGTCCAACGGCCCGGTAGTACCGGGTTGGGACATTGGTCAGAGGCCAGTCCGTAACCCAAATCGCCCCAAAACCGTCCGCCGTCTGGTTGGTCAATACCTGCCAATTGGGTGGCGACAAACTGTCAGAGTAATCAATGCCGTAGGTCTGGTTTGGAATGCCATCAAAGGTCATTTGGAGTGAGCCATCGCCCATGCGACCGATGATGAAATGCAACGGCTGTGGATTGTCCGCCTGCACCTGCACTGTGACCGTTCCCACGGCCGTCCCGCAGTGTCCATCGCTCACGAGATAGGCGAAGGTGTCAGGAACACCCAAGCCCGGCGGCGGCGCATAATAAATCCATGGGGCGTTCAGACTTACGGTACCACCGGCGGCGCTGTTGGAACTGACCGCGATTACGGTCAATGCATCGTAAACCGCCACAGTATCATTGGTGATCAAATCCAAAACGTTCAGCCGAACGCCACCTTCGATAAACCGCTGCACGGTGACTGGATTGGCCACAGGCGGCTGAGCCAGGGCCAGCATGGCGGTCTTGCTATTTGTAGCTCCCAAGACGCTGCTGACTGTCACACTATAACTGCCGACGTTGGAGGCTTGGACGCTGGCTATGGTCAGACTGGAGTTGGTCTGGCCACCCAGAGTGACGCCATTGTTCCACCACTGATAACTCAGCGGGGCGGCACTCATTGCCGAGACTGTGAATGTGGCGCTGCAATTCAACTCGACCGACTGGCTGGCAGGCTGCTGTATTATTCGCGGGGGCCCTCCAACGGTCAGCACGGCGTTGGAACTGGTGGTGACGCCGACCTGATTGCTCACCGTCACCGTGTATATGCCGTCGTTTGTGAATTGCACGTTGCTCAATGTCAGCGAGGCGTTGGTGGCGTTGGCGATGTTGGTCCCGTTCCACTGCCACTGGTAGCTCAGGCTGCCACTGGCACCAATCCCGAAATACTTCTGTTCCAGATAGCCCGCCACCGCCAGTCTGTCCGTCTCGCTCAGATACCCACTGTAAACGATTATCTCCGCAATGTCCCCGTCGAAATTGCGGCTCGATCCGACACCGGGCGCAGCCGAGGAATTCAATCCTCCAACGTAATACCCCGCTCCCGGCGTCAGCGCTCCCGTCACCGACATGGTGAAATTGGTCGCGCTGCCCGCCGTGGTGTCAAACATGTTCAGCGTGTTCAGATTCGTGTTTAAGCGGTCGGTGCGCAAACGGTAGGTGTTGGTCGGAACGATGAACGGGGCGCTGTAATCATAACTCCAAAAACTGAAACGCATGTCGCCCGCCGTGATCATGCTGACCCGGTTGGCCCCATGTGAATTTGGAATACCAATATCCCACATAGTGTTTTCATTATTGGTGGTGCAAAAGGCGTTATAGAGAGTGAAGGCGGTCAAGGCGTTGGGCACCTGCACCTGGCCACTGCCAAAGAGGTAGCTGCCGTAGGTGTTGTTCTGAATGCCATTGAACCGCAGCACCCAATTACCGCCCAAGCCGCTGGCGGAGACCAGGGTGGGCTGCAGGTTGGTGTTAGCTTGCGAGGCATGATTGGCGTTGCCCGACTGGTCCTGCCACTGGCTGACGAAGCCACCGCTGTTGGTCACCACCCCCGCGTCCGCCTTAAGCCAGAGTTGCACCGTCCCCGAACTAACCGAAGGAAGCGTTGGTGATGTGGCCGTCGCCGTCGCTAATACGGAAAAAGTCACGTTAGTCCCAACAACGGCGCTTTGGCTCTGAGGTTGAGTCATGATGACCGGAAACGCGTCCACGGTCAAAGTGGCGGTGGAACTGGCGATGGAACCAAACGGGCTGCTCACCACCACGTTATAGGAACCGATGTTGGCGGCCTGGATATTGGTCAGGGCCAGAGTTGAGTTGGTGTCTTGAGCCAAGGCCGCGCCATCGAAATACCATTGATAACTCATTGGCCCCGTGCCGCTGGCCCCGACGGTAAACGAGACATTGGTTCCCTGGGCCACCTCCACGCTCTGCGGCTGGGCGGTGATGGAAGGCGCATACCCAACCGTCAGCATTGCGTTGGAACTGGTGACCGAGCCAGCTACGTTGGTGATTACGACAGTGTAGGTGCCATCATTGGTGAATTGCACATTGGTCAGGACCAGCGAGGCGTTGGTGGCGTTGGCGATGTTGGTCCCGTTCCACTGCCACTGGTAACTCAGGTTGCCGCCACCCACTTGAAAATACTTTCCTTCCAGATAGCTCGTCACCACCAGGCGGTCCGGCTCGCTCAGATATCCGCTGTAAACGATTATCTCCGCAATGTCCCCGTCGAAATTCCGGCTCGATCCCACATAAGGGCCAATCGATGAATTCAAACCCCCAATGTAATACCCCGCCCCCGGCGTTATCGCCCCGTCCACTGACATGGTGAAATTGGTCGCGCTAGCCGCCGTGGCGTCAAACATGTTCAGCGTGTCCAGGTTTGTGTCCAAGCGGTCGGTGCGCAAACGGTAGGTGTTGGTCGGAACAATGAACGGGGCGCTGTAATCATACGCCCAAAAGCTAAAATGCATGTCACCCGCCGTGATCATGCTGACCCGGTTGGCCCCATAGACATCCGGAATACCAATGTCCCAAACCGTATTCTCATTGTTGGTGGTGCAAAAGGCGTCATAGAGGGTGAAGGCAGTCATGGCATTGGGCACCTGCACCTGGCCACTGCCAAAGAGGTAACTGCCGTAGGTGTTGTTCTGGATGCCATTGAACCGCAGTACCCAATTGCCGCCCAGGCCGCTGGCGGACACCAGCGCGGGCTGCAGGTTGGTGTTGGCTTGCGAGGCATGATTGGCGTTGCCCGACTGGTCCTGCCACTGGCTGACCAGCCCAGCGTTATTGGTCACCACCCCCGCGTCTGCCCTGAGCCAGAGTTGCACCGTCCCCGAACCAACTGGAGGAAGCGTCGATGATGTTGCCGTGGCTGATACAGAGAAAGTCACATTAGTCCCAACAATGGCGCTTTGGCTCTGCGGTTGCGTCACGACAATCGGAAACGCGTCCACAGTCAACGTGGCGTTGGAACTGGTAACCGAACCAAACGGGCTGCTCACGATGACATCATAGGAACCGCCGTTGGCAGCCTGGACATTGGCCAGCACCAGGATTGAGTTGGTGGCCTGCGCCAGGGGCACATTGTCGAAATACCATTGGTAACTCATCGGGCCGGTGCCGCTGACCCCGACAGTGAACGAAACATTGGTTCCCTGGCTTACTTCCACGCTCTGCGGCTGGACCGTGATCGAAGGCGCATACCCCACCGTCAGCGCCGCGTTGGAACTGGTGGTGACGCCAAACTGATTGCTTACCGTGACCGTGTAGATGCCGTCGTTGGTGAATTGCACGTTGCTCAAGACCAGCGAGGCGTTGGTGGCATTGGCAATGTTGGTGCCGTTCCACTGCCACTGGTAATCCAGGTTGCCGCCGCCACCCCCGCCTGCTTGGAAATACTTTTCTTCCAGATAGTTCGCCACCGCCAACCGGTCCGGCTCGCTCAAATACCCGCTGAAAACGATTATCTCCGCTATGTCCCCGTCGAAATTCCGGCTCGATCCCACATAAGGGCCTATCGATGAGTTCAAACCCCCAATGTAATACCCCGCCCCCGGCGTTATACCGCCGGTCACCGACATGGTGAAATTGGTCGCGCTGTCCGCCGTGGCGTCAAACATGTTCAGCGTGTCCAGGTTCGTGTCCAAGCGGTCGGTGCGCAAACGGTAGGCATTGGTCGGAACGACGAACGGGGCGCTGTAATCATAATTCCAAAAGCTAAAACGCATGTCGCCCGCCGTGATCATGGTGGTTCGGTTGGCGCCATAGACGTCCGGGATGCCAATGTCGCAGATGACGTTTTCGTTATTGGTGGTGCAAAAGGCGTTATAGACTGTGAACTCGGTCATGGCGTTGGGCACCTGCACCAACCCGCTGCCAAAGAGGTAGCTGCCGTTGATGTTGTTCTGGATGCCATTGAACCGCAGCACCCAATCGCCGCTCAAGCCGCTGGCGGACACCAGCGTGGGCTGCAGGTTGGTGTTGGCTTGCGACGCATAGTTGGCGTTGCCAGACTGGTCCAGCCACTGGCTGACCAGCCCGGCACTGTTGGTCACCACGCCCAAGTCCGCCCTGAGCCAGAGTTGCACTGTCCCCGAACTGACCGGAGGAAGCACAGGTGATGTTCCCGTGGCTGACACTGAAAAAGTCACGTTGCTCCCAACTACGGCAGACTGGTTCTGAGGCTGCGCAAGGATTATCGGAAACACATCAATCGCCAGCGCGGCATTGGAACTGACAATTGAACCAAACGGGCTGCTCACGCTAACACTGTAGTAGCCGGCATTGGCGGCCTGTACATTTGTCAGCGCCAAGGTCGAATTGGTGCCCTGCGTCAGGGCCACGCTGTAGAAATACCATTGGTAGTTAAATGGCCCGGTGCCGCTAATCACGACAGTGAACGAGACATTGGTGCCTTGCACAACTTCGAGGCCCTGCGGCTGGCTCGTGATCAAGGGCGCATAGCCCACCGTTAATGTGGCCGTCGCGTTGGTGGATCCCAGCGTGTTGCTGACCGTCACCGTGTAACTGCCCGCGTCGCCAAAACCGACGTTCGTCACGGTCAACGACGCGTTGGTGGCGCCATTGATGTTCGTCGTGTTGACTTGCCATTGGTAGTTCAAAGGCGGTGTCCCGCCCGCGCTGACACTGAAGGTCGCATTCGAACCGATGGCCACCGACTCGCTGGCCGGCGGCGTCAGGATGGTCGGAGGGACGCTTGGCACCACCTGCAAGGTGAATTGGCGGGTTTGCGCGAGGCCGCTGGTAATATTGCTGAATGCCACCACTGCGGTGTAGTTCCCGATGGGCAGGCTGTCAGCCCCGGCACTCAGGCTGACCGTCGGCGTCTCGTCAGATCCGCCGCCCGCCAGCGTCCCGCCCGGCGGCGATACAGTCAACCAGAGCGAGGTGTTGACCAACGACCAGTTGAGCGTATTGGTCCCGGAGTTGGTAAGGACAAAGTTTTCAGAGGCCACCGTGAACGGGCCGCCGGATCCGCCAACGGTTGTGAAACCAGTGTTAGGTTGAATGACCAATGGATCGGGCGTGGCCAGCGCATTGATCAGGCTCTGTCCAGCCGGAACGCCCCACCCCGTGCAAAGGTCGTAGCCGGGCACCGCATAAAATTTATTGGGACTGGCCGAACTGGTGTTGTTTCCGGTCGTGATGTCATGGAAGCAGGACGTGTAAGATTGCCCTGAGCCGATCACGTCAAGGGCCGGGTTGATAAAACCCACCATTGGCCGCCCGTACATCACGGCTTGCTGATTGACCAGCGCGGTAAAGCCCGCCCACAAAGGCGCGGCGAAACTCGTGCCACCATAATCCGTCAATCCTTCGCCATCCGCAAATATGAAAGCGTTATTCGCGGTCAAGGCGACGTCAGGGGTGTTGCGCATGGTCGTCGATCCCTGGTTGGCGGTCATGCTGATGTTGGTTTGGTAGTACGGAATCGCGTAGGACGTGCTGATGCCACCGCCGCTCCCTATGCCGTCATCCCAATTCCAAACCGTTTCCGAAACCCAGGAGCCACCCGGGCCGCTGGTCGTCAAGGTGGTTCCACCCACCTGGGTGATGCTCGGAGAATCTTCGGGAAATGGAAGCGGCCCCGTGTAAGCGTCATCGTCGCCGCTTGCGGCGAAAAAGGATTGGCCCTGTGCCGCCATCTGCTGGAAGATCTGCTCCGCCACCGGGTCTGCGCCGACGGCTGGATCATACCATGAACAACTCATTTGCTTGGCCAGATTATCATCAGCCATGCGATTCAGAATGTCGTGAAAACTGCCCTCAGGCCCCGCCTCATAAACGATCACCCCGGACAATCCCGGCGCCATTGAGATGGCCATTTCGATATCCAAGGTTACCTCAATCTCGCCTCCGTCTCCGGTGGGTTGGCCGCCAAAGCCATCCAGCAAGACATTGGAAAGCGCAACGCTCGACAAACCAGCCAGGCTCTCGTAATGGGTGACATCGCTTGTGGTGTAGCCATCGAACTCCAGCAGTCCGACCGTTTGGCCTGAACCCGTCATGGTCGTGTCCGGCACGTAAGCCGCCCGGAAATCTTTGCCCATGTAAGTCCCGCTTGGGCCGGAGCCGGCATTAGGCTGCGCATTCTGTCCGCTGACCAGCGGCCTCGCCACCATCCGTGATCGTGGCCGTGAGTAATTTTGCAAACCGCTGACATCCAAAACCGGCGTGGCCAGCTCGAGCGATGGATTCGTGTCCGGCGCATAAAAAGTGCGCGCTTCGGTCGGATGCCGATAAACCTGCATTTTCACATGCAGGGCTTGTTCCACGTCCGCCACCTTGCCGCTGACGTCCAGCAACATGCGGTTCGGATGGGTGCTGGTCACTGCCAAACCGTGCGCCCTGGCAAAGGCGATAACGGCCTGATAATCCGCCTCGCACGGCCCGAACTGTTCCGCGAACTGGGCCGGGGTCAGATAATGGCGGAAATTCGGGCTGGCGGGATCAGTAATTTCCTTGAGCAACTGGCTCAACTTGTCACCGTTGCGCAATGGCAGGCTGACGGCCAAGTTCAGGCGATTCGTACCAGCCAGACGCCCCATCGGCTGCAATGCGGTGATGGCATCAGGAATATGCCCGTTGAGTGTCTGCCTCCCCGCTTCCTGCGCCGAGGCAGCGCACCACAAAAAAAACAACGTCAGCAGAGATGCATTGAAGACTGTTGTCACCGAACGCATCGAAGTCCCAACCGAAAATGAAGCAGCATGTCTTTTCATAGGTTTTAGTTCATCCCCCCAGTGATCATATTTTGTGTTCGCTAGGAGCCTAACCACGCAATGCTTCAGAAGTCAATCTAATTTTTTAGAAGCAGGATATTGGCACGGCTAATGCTCCAATAGGAATCCATCACCGACAACTTCAAATCTCCTTTCTGGCGTTTCGTAAAGGCTGTAAAGCAGCCTTTTATGGAATTGATTCCATTTGCTTGGGTTGAAACTGTGCCTTGTCTCCAGCGCCCGTCTGACATATGGTGGGCTGCATCAGAGAATGAAAGCCGATATATTTGAAGATGTGTTTGTGCCTGAGATGGCGAACGACAAGAGGACCTGATGCCGATGGGGAATCAACAGAAGGCCGGCGTGAAGCACGGGCAGAAGACTTCTGCGGACTGGTTCAAACCCGTCGGCACGGGTGTTGGACTCCTAATCTTCATGGTCGGGATAACAAAGTTTTGGGGCGGAGGCACTGCAGCACCCGGACCCGGTGGCCACGAAGACTTTATCACGGGGGCCGCTTTACTGGGCGGCGCGGCCGGCATCATTGGCGTGGCGTGGGGCTGGTTTGATGCTTCCCCACCAGAGTCGGCGATGAAACTTGGGGTGTTCTACGGCATAGGCTTGGCACTGATGGCATTTATCGGACTTTTCATCCTCCGATGCGGGATGTGTCAAATCTGTGGGTACAACCACAGCATTTTGGTGGATTTCGGCTGGCGGCTGTTCAAAGGGCAAAGGGCGTACGTTGATTTTCCCTGCACCGTGCCGGTGGCCTTTGTCCTTGGCCCCAAATTCGCGTTCCAATGGTTCGGAGCCTATTGGAAGTCGATCATTGATATGACGGCGCTATTCGCGATGGGGACCTTTGCTTGGTCGCTTTTTCTGCTGGCTCAATTGTTTGGACGGGGGTGGACTACTCTGCTCTGGGCCATGACGGTGCAAGCCATCTCGCCGATGATGGCTTCATTTTGGTGGTATAGTCCGATCACGGATGTGACGGGGGCGCTCTATGCGCTCGCCGCGATGTATTGGCTGCGCCGTCCTACGGAAAAGGTGGCGATGATTTCCTACGGCGCTGCGCTGCTGCTCATGGCCACGATGAAGCCGAACGTGGCGGGGGTGCTGATCGTCGGTTTTTCGGTGATCCTCTTTGTTTCGCCCAATCACCGTTGGAAGGCCCTTTGGGTTTCACTCGGCTCGTTTGCGCTTTTTGTGATTTTGCTCTGCCTGAACCACATGAGTCTGTTCGGCATGATTGCCGCCTATCGGAGCATCTCTGCCCGTGGGGGCTCATTGGTGCCATTCTTGATAGACCTGAATCCTTTGCAACAGCAATTGGCCATGGTGGAGGTGGCAAGCATCCTCGTACCTGTGGTGGTGGCGCTCTCCCAAGGCCGCCAGGGCTTGCGCTCGGTCGGTGCATGGATTCCCGCCGTCGTGATGGTGGGTGGAATCTGCTTTTACATATGCAACATAGACCCGGTTATCCATCCTGAGGAAACAAGGTGGCGGAAAGTGGAGGGGGCGGCAAGCCTCGTCCTGCCGGTGATCATGGCGCTTTACCCAGGGCGCCGAAGCCTGCGCTCGTCGAGTGTTTGGATTGGTTTCGTCGGGATGTTAGGCGGTCTCTACGGTTTCCTGACCAACAGTGAGCAGAAACTGATCGATCTACCTCCCGTGCTGATGGGCGGTCTTTTGCTCGTGACTGCACTGCGCCAACCAGTCTCTTCGAACGGCGGGTCGCTATTCCAGATGCCGGTTCGGTGGAATCGCTACTTCTGTCTCGTATGTGTGGTCCTGGGGGCGGGCGGACTCGCGCAAGGATTTGCCCGCGACGAAGTTTATTCCGCCGGCCCAGGGCAGTTTTTCCAATACGACGGCTCCACGCACACAATCGCCAGCGGATTCTTCAAAGGGCTGCATTGTGGAGACATCTTTGACGAAGTGCTCAAGGAAGAAGCAGAGGTGTTGCGCCAGGCGCAATCGGCCACCGTCTGGTTTGGACCACGCATGGAGTGGGGTTATGCGGCCTTTGACAAGGAGTCTCCGCTCGATGAACCGGTCATCTGGGATCGACTCACGATGTTCGACAACACGAAAGAGCAACTTTATCTCGATCATTTCCTGCAGAGCCGGCGCCAGGTGCTAATTCTGTTCAAGAACGACTTCTGCAATTACACCCAGGACGAGGTGCGGCAATTCCTCCAGCACTATGACGTGAATCAGTCTTTCCCACTGTTAACAATCCTGATCCTCAAGAAATAATTCAACCCACCGCCTGAACTATGTTGACAACAGCAAAGACAGCCATCCTCAAATTCTTAAACCGGTACGGCTATGAACTGGTCCGGCATTACGATCTGCCTCCGATAACAAGCACCGCTGACATTCTTGAAGCCGTAGTCTTCAATTATCTGCGCAAGAGAGGTTCGGATCAGTTGACGTTTGTCCAGGTTGGCGCCAATGACGGCATTACAGTTGATCCTATAAGGCCATTTTTGCGGGACACCTGGCGTGGTGTGCTCGTTGAGCCGAATCCGTCTGTATTCAAAATGCTGCAAAGCAACTGTTCGGGTTTTCCATTACTTGAGCTTGAAAACGTCGCAATAACGGAGACGGATGGAGATATGGATCTGTTCGTTCCCAAGGAATCTGTCGATGCGTCGTTGCGCACGGATGTCGTCACGCCCAAGCTTGGCATTCTGCCGTCCAGAGAGGTTGTCAAGGTGCATTGCGTTACTCTTGCGGCATTGTTTCAGAAACACAAAATCACCGATTTGGACTTATTCCTGGTTGACGCGGAAGGCTACGATTACAAGATCATGAGGCAGCTATTGGCGACACCCGTCTATCCAGCGATCATTCAATTTGAGCACGGCGCAATGACCAGGGAGGAGTTTTCGATACTTTCGAAATTGTTGGTGGTGCAGAATTACACGTTAAGCATCGTTAATCACGATACTATTTGCACGAGGTCTTCATCAAAAACACAGCCGCGCAGCTAACAACTCAAAATCGTTCCGAGCAACGAGTGCCTTAAGTCAACGTCCTTTCAAATATTGGCGCAGGGCGGCGTGGCGTTGCTCGAGGGGGAGCTTGCCCAGGGCGGCGACGGCGACATAGAATTTTCCCATGTCCCCTCCCTGCGCGAGGAGCAACGCCTGAAACGCGGGCACCAAGTCGTAATACTCCGAAATGGTGTTAAGTTTGGCGTTGTTGATCGGTTTGGCGAACCAGCCGTCGTAGTCGGTTGCACCGCCCCATGTCTTTTTGGCGACGGTATAGTTGACACTGAGTTTTGCAATGATTTCTTCTTTACGCCGGAGCTTTTCGGCGCCGGTCAAATGCGCGTCGCCGTAAACGGTTTCCAGTTCCCCGCGCGTGTCCATGACCAATCGCACAAATTGCCTGTCGCGCGCCTGGGCGGCTTCGTGTGCTGCGCAGGCGGCGGCATTGGTCGAAGCGGCGAACCAGCGCCGCAGTCCTTCCGCCGCCACTTCCGTGGCAAACGCTTCGTTGAAATCGGTGTCGCCGTTGACGTAGAGGCGGCGGTGACCCAGTTCATGGAAGATCAGTTCGGCCAGATCTGCTTCCGGCTCAAAGATGAAAGTGTTGAGGAGCGGATCGCGGAACCAGCCGAGCGTCGAGTAGGCCGTGACGCCGCCGACATCGACGTCCCATCCCTTTTTCTCCCAGCGGGCGGCGTAACGGCGCGCGGCGGCTTCATTGAAATAGCCGCGATAATCGGCCCGGCCCACCACGGGGAACCACCACGTCATGGGTTCCAGCGAAAGGGCGGGCGCCACGGTGACATTCCAGACCGCGCACGGGCGGTGCAGATCGGTGTATTTGAGATAGCTGCTATCCGCCGGCAGTTTCAGTTCCTCCTTGGCAAAACGGCGGATTTTCAGGACCTGGGCGAATTTGGCCTTCAGCTCCGGGGATGTGGCCGGATCGGCCATCAGTTTGGCGATGGATTCCTGATGGGCCAGGATCTGGCACTGGCCGGCGATGGCCTGGCCGTAAAAGCTCATCGCCTGACAGCCCGAAAAGCACACCAAGGCAAACAGGCAGAATGGTACCATTATCACCAGGCGCATCCATCTGCCCTGAATAATATAGTTGACAATCATCCCTTGCGCTGCTCTTTGGCCCAGGCGTCCCGGAGGGTGATGGTGCGGTTGAAAACCGGCTTTTGGGGCGCGCTGGCGGCATCGAGCGCAAAGTAGCCCAAGCGCTCGAATTGATAACGCAATTCCGGCCTGGCATCGGCCAGGGACGGCTCGCATTTGGCGGACAGCACTTCCAGGGAATGCGGATTAAGGCAGCTTTTGAAATCGCCCGCGGCATCCGGCTCCGCCTCAGTGAAGAGGCGGTCGTAAAGCCGGACTTCGGCGTCCACAGCGTGAGCCGCGCTGACCCAATGGATGGTGCCCTTGATTTTGCGGCCCGCCGTCGCGCCGCCGGTCTTGCTTTCCAGATCGGCTGTGCAGCGCAACTCGATGACGCGGCCCGTTGCGTCCTTGACTGCCTCGTCGCACTTGATGATGTAGGCGTATTTCAGGCGCACTTCTCCGCCCGGGCGCAGACGGAAGAATTTCGGGGGCGGGTTCTCCATGAAATCATCCTGGTCGATGTAGAGCACGCGGCCAAAGGGGACGCGGCGCGAGCCGGCGGCGGGGTTTTCAGGATTGTTGACGGCCTCCAGCTCCTCGACGCGGCCCTCAGGATAATTAGTCAATACCACCTTTATCGGGCGCAACACCGTCAGCCGCCGTAGCGCCTGCCGGTTCAAATCCTCGCGGATGGCATATTCCAGCACCGCCAGATCCGTCACGCCGTTGTATTTGGTGATGCCGATGTTATAGGCAAAATGGCGCAAGGCCGCGGCCGTGACCCCGCGGCGGCGCAGCCCGGAAATGGTCGGCATGCGCGGATCATCCCAGCCGGTGACGATTTTCTCGCTGACGAGTTGGAGCAGTTTGCGCTTGCTCATCACGGTGTAGCCGAGGCTGAGGCGGGCGAACTCGTATTGGTGGGGCAGGGGACGGGGCAGGCCGAGGTTCTCCAGAATCCAATCGTAAAGCGGGCGATGAACTTCGAACTCCAGAGTGCAAATGCTGTGGGTGATGCCTTCGATGTAATCGCTCAGGCAATGGGCGAAGTCGTACATCGGATAAATGCACCATTGGGAGCCGGTGTGATGATGTTCGGCGTGGCGGATGCGGTAGAGAACCGGATCGCGCAGCCAAATGTTGGGCGATGCCATGTCGATTTTGGAGCGCAAAGTGCGCGTGCCATCGGGGAATTCGCCGGCCTTCATCCGCTGGAACAGATCGAGGCTCTCCGCCATGGGGCGATTGCGCCAGGGACTTTCCTTTCCGGGGCGATCCGGTGAGCCGCGGTAGGTGTCCATGTCCTCAGCAGACAGGTCGCAGACGTAGGCCTTGCCCTTCTTGATCAACTCCACGGCGTATCCGCAGATCTGCTCGAAATAATCGGAGGCATAAAACGGCTCGAGTTTTGTGCCACCAGCCGAACTGACCGCCGGAGAAAGGTAAAAGTCCGGGTGTCCGTTGCTGACGACAGACTGCGGGGTTTGGCCCGCCGCCTTAAACCCGAGCCTGTCATCGGCCCATCCCTCGATCAGCCATTTCACATCGGCGATGATCGAGTCCACATACTCGACGTCTTCCTTGGTGGGATTAGTGTCGTCCATGCGCAAGTTGCAAATGCCGCCGAATTCGCGGGCGATGCCGAAATTGAGGCAGATGGATTTGGCGTGGCCGATGTGGAGGTACCCGTTCGGTTCCGGAGGGAAGCGAGTGTGGATCCTTGGGTAACGCTTTTCGGCCACATGCGCCGCCACGATGTCGCGGATAAAATCCGAAGGGGCTGCGGGTACGGTTGGCCCGCCGGGATTGGACTCGGAACTTGAAACTGTCATCAGCCTGAAACTCTAAGAGGAAACCATAATTGCGCAATGGAAAAGCGGGTGGCTGGGAAACCTCCGGGGGGATGGGATGAATGGGACGGATGGAACCGACGGGAACGGAAGCATGGACAGCGTGGACGGCGTGATCGGAGTGGACGGGCGGCCCGTGCCGATGTGGGCCTGCGGAGGAGATTGTCAGCGGACCCTGTTCTGCGGGCTTCCTGGTTGATGTGCTTACTCAGGGTCATGGAATGGCCTGCCTGTCTCGTAGAGATTCAACTCGGATTGAAGTTGCCCAGCCAGCCTGGTTTTGGATTGCGCCCCGGCCAGTTGCAAGGCGCGCTGCGCGGTTTGCACCGCCTCGGAAAACCGCCCGGCTTCGGCGTAGGCGGCGGCAAGGGTGTGGAGAATGACCGGATTTTCTCCACCTGTCAGCGCGTTGGCCTGCCGGGCCAGTTCCACGGCTTTGTCGCCGTTGCGCAACGACGCCTGCGCACAAGTGGCCAGGAGCCAGGCCAGGTTGTTCTGAGATTCGACATCGGCTGGTTCGAGTCGCAGCGTCATTTGGTATTGCGAAATTGCTTCGTCCACCCTTCCCATTCTCACCAAAGCGAGTGCGAGGTTGTAGTGTGCCGCTGCCAGGGAGGGCATTGTTTGCAGGGCGTTTTGGAACTCGCTGATCGCTTCGTCCACGCTGCCCTTTTGCAAAAGAGCGGCGCCGAGGGCGTTGTGAGCTTCGGCGTAGTCCGGCTTGATTTGCAGCGCCTCCCGATATTGGAGAATCGCTTGATCCGATCTTCCCTTTTGCTCAAGCGCGAGGGCGAGGTTGTAGCGGGCTTCCGCATAGGAGGGGCTGATTCGCAACGCATCCTGGTACTGGACAATCGCTTCATCCACCCGGCCTTTTCTGTCCAGGGCGGTTGCGAGGTTGTTGTGGGCCTCCGCGAAGGCAGGGGCGAAATGCAGCGCCAGTTGGTATTGCGAAATTGCTTCGTCCGCCCTTCCGGTTTCCAGAAGCGCGTTGCCGAGGTTGTTATGGGCTTCGGCGTCGTCCGGCTTGACGACCAACGCCTCCTGGTAATGAGAGATGGCTTCGTCCAATCTGCCTTTCAGATGAAGCGCGTTGCCGAGGTTGTTTTGGGCGTCCGCATAGTCCGGGCGGATTCGCAGGGCCTTCTGGTATTCGGCGATGGCGTCGTCCACCCTCCCCATTTGCTCAAAGGCTTTGCCGAGGTTGAGGCGGGCCTCTGCCTGCAAACCAAAGCCGGCCAACAGGTTGAACGCCACCGAAAAGGTCAGCAACAAACCCCAGCCGCAACGGGCCACCCGCCGCCATGCCGGGTGGCCGGCCAAGGCATGCTCCAAAGCAAGGATGCCAACGACCGCCAGCAAGACCAAGGAGTGCGTAAACTCCACTTCATAGCGCAGGCACATTGTAAAATAGAGGAGAAGGGTCAGCGCACAAATCGCGGAAAGAAGAGCGATAGCCCCGAGAAAACAACGCAAGGTTGAGCGGACTTCCGCCGACCGGCCCCGCCAGGCCAGCGGCACGGCCAACGCCAGCCATATCAGGGGAATATTGGTCAGAACTCCAAAAGGATGCTCCGGCTCGCCTGCGCCTGCCGGCAAGGATGGCACCACGATGTCGTTCACAAATGGAACATGGCCGCTCCAGCGCGCCGGTTGCAGAAAGCTAATCCGGGAATTAAACCAGAGATAACGCGGAAGGAATTGATTCGCCGTGTCCAGCCGGGTCGAGGACAATAGGTAATGTTGCCCGAAATCGAGCGGGTTGCCGAAGCGCAAGGCGTTGTAAAACATCAGCCCCAGTCCAATGAGCACAATCGGGATCGTCGCCGCAATCAATAGCGGCCACACACATCGTTTCTGTCGCCACGCCTGAACCACGGGAGTCAAGAGAATGATTGCCCCAAACAACAGCGAAGGTCGCGCTCCCAGCGCCAATCCGTAGGCCAGACTGGCCGCGGCCAGCCATGGCCACTGCCGTCGCGAATCATGACATGCACACCAAATCCCCGCCAGAGCCAGCATTGTCATCGCATACCCGCAGCTAATCGCCACTTCATAAACATCACACCGCTCCAAAATTGCCGGGGTGAAATTCGCCAGGCCAAGCGCGATGACGCATGAGACGACTATCCAAAAGCTGACGTCCGCAAAGTAACGCCTCCAGAGGGACAACAAGAGACCTGCGCCGGCCAGGAAGCCTGCTGAAAAAAAGATCACCACGGCATCTTTGTGCAGCAGGCAATGGCCAGTCAGCGCCCTGCAAGGCCAGAAAAGCATCAAGGCTGGTGTAATCCCAAAATAGAGGTACAACTTACCCTTGTAATAACTCAAGTCGTGCAACGGATGTCCATAGTTCCACCGATAAGGATCGCTGGCCATTGGATCGTAGGGATCGGCAAGCTGCTTGAGACCCGGCGGGACCGGGGTTTTCAGGTTGAGTTGGCCGGAGCAAAGACCCTGCACCAACAAGTTATAGTAGGTGTTTTCCGCCTTTGAACCAAGAAGCTCTATCGGTCCCGAGTTGGCGCTCCAGGCATAAACGCCGACGACCAGCGCGAAGACCACGCCCAAAACGGCACAGCGCATCCATCGGGTCCTGCCATCCCCCCCCGCCCTCTTTACCATTTTTGATGAGCCATCGGTCATCTGATCGAAAACGCCAAAATTCGCACGCTTATATTGATGTTGGTGATCAGCCTGAAACTCTAAGAGGAAACCATAATTGCGCAATGGAAAAGCGGGGCTAGGAAACTGCCGGGGGCATGGGATGAATAGGACGGATAGGATCAATGGGAACAGATGCATGGACGGCATGGACTTCATGGACTTCATGGACTTCATGGACTTCATGGACAGGGTGGACCGGGGGTTCTGGCTGCATAAAATCACTTTGATTCGCTTTGAGTTCGTCAGAGTGGGGGTGGCTGGACTTTGACCCGGAGGCAAGCGCCATCTTCTTGTGCGCCAAGGGTTTAGCCTTGGCTGGCGTGGTTTTTTTGGCCTTTTTAACCGCTTTGACTGGCTTCGGCTTTCCGGGATATTCCGCCATGCAGGAAATTAACCAACTCATTCGGCAGATCGCCGCCACAGAGGTGACTGTTTTGATTGAA
>JBKQUS010000015.1:0-13438 GCA_052325505.1 Limisphaerales bacterium | reverse complement strand
ATCGCGCTTCTCGAGCCGTGGAATACCGCCCCACCCCCACCAATCCGGGAACTGTCAAACTGTTGGTGTCCTCCAGCAGAGCTGGAGGATTTATGGCGCATTAAGGAGAATGGACAGTCTGCAATTGACAACGGAGGGAATCAGGGAGCAGGGTCTTCCGATGCCTAGTGCGGCGGGTTCCTTGGCCAACTTGCGGCGCAACATTGAAAGGAAATAATCGCAAAAAGGCTTGACTACGGGTGCTGGGGACGACACCCTTAACGGATCACAAATGGTTCCAATATGTTCACTTGGCAATCGAAGCGGCGCCCGTTTGAGGAATTCGGAATATCGCCTCAGCCAAGCGCAGTAAGTGTGCTGGGTCGGGAGCGCAAGATGTTGGCGTCGAACAATTTCCGCAAGCCGCCGCACCGCTTCATTCGTATTCATTTGGTCAATGTAATATACGAACAATCTCTAGGTAGAGCACCTCGCATCAGTGAACGTGCTCTCGCGGAGTTCATTGAGATGTTTGATGAAATGATGTTCATGTCAGCTCGTCGTGGTCCCGATGACATGAGCTTTGATATTATGCGGCGCCTTGATCGCCCTCTTCGGCACCTTTGCATGGAAGCCGGAATAACTGACATGTACGACCGACATCGCCTGCGTATGCGTGAGATGTTCGGATCTCCGCCCGAGAAGGAGCAGAAGGCAGAAACAACTGGCGACGAGAAGAAGTGAACACAGAACAAGACGCTGCAGGCAACAGCCGCCACGCCTCGCAGTTGGCCGCCTAGCCGACAGCCAATCGCCAATTGCCAATAGTCAATTGATAATCGGTTTGTTTATGGCGAATCGGCTGGATTCAAAATTGGCGGTGTGCAGTTGGTCGTTGCAGGTGGGTGATCCGCAGGAACTGATGGCTCAGTTGCAGGGCGTCGGCATACGGCGCGTGCAGATTGCGCTGGATCCGCTGCGGGAATCGCCCGCGGTTTGGGGCGGGCTGGCGGAGTTGTGCGACCGGCACGGGGTGGAACTGGTTTCGGGCATGTTCGGCGCGGTGGGCGAGGATTATTCGACGCTCGAATCCATACGGCGCACCGGCGGTGTCGTGCCGGATGCAACGTGGCCGGAGAATTGGCGGAATATCCAGGCGGCGGCGGATTTGGCGCGGAAACTCAATTTGAAGTTGGTTACGTTCCATGCGGGGTTCCTGCCGCACGAAACGAGTGATCCCAAGTACCAGACCCTTCTGCAACGACTCAGCCGGATCGCCGATTTGTTCGCCGAGCGGGGCATGGAATTGGGGCTTGAGACGGGGCAGGAAACGGCGGAGACCCTGGGCGCGTTTTTGCACAAACTGGGCAAGCCAAATCTTGGCGTGAATTTTGATCCGGCAAACATGATTCTCTATGACAAGGGCGACCCCATCGCTGCGTTGCGGACGCTCGGCCCCTGGCTCAAGCAGTGTCATGTCAAGGATGCCGTCAGGACCAGGACACCCGGCACGTGGGGCGTGGAAGTCCCGGTCGGCGCCGGGGAGGTGGATTGGCGGGCGTTCCTGCGGACGTTGGAGGAACTCCGTTTTGAGGGGAATCTGGTCATCGAACGCGAGGCCGGCGAACAGCGAGTGGCAGACATCCGCGCGGCGAGAGAGCACCTGAAGAGAATTAAGAATTAAGAAGGAAGAATTAAGAAACATGAAGAAAGTCACTGTAGGCGTCGTCGGGATTGGGTTCATGGGGACGACGCATATCAGGGCTTATTTGAAGATTCCCGGAGTGCGGCTGGGGGCGGTTTGTGATACGGCGCGGCTGCCGGGCAAGGGCAAACTTCCACGCATCGCGGGCAACGTCGGCGGCTCAAAGCCCCTGCATTTCGATATGACCCGGGTGAAGGCCTATTCCAATTTCGACGATCTGCTGGCCGATCCTGCGATTGATCTGGTGGATATTTGCGTGCCGACGCCGCTGCATCATCCGCTCTGCCTGAAGGCGTTGCGAGCGGGCAAGCACGTGGTTTGCGAGAAACCCATGGCGCGGACTTCGGCGCAAGCACGCGATATCGTGGCGGCTGCGGCCAAGGCCAAGGGATTTTTCATGCCGGCCATGGTCATGCGCTTTTGGCCGGAGTGGGCCTGGCTGAAAAATGCTATTGACAATAAGATTTATGGCAGGGTGCTGGCCGCGCGCTTCCGACGGGTCTGCCCTCCGCCGGGTTGGAGCAGGAGCAGTTATCTCAAGGGCAGGGATTCCGGCGGCGCTTTGCTCGACCTTCATATCCACGACGCCGATTTTGTCCAATTCTGCTTCGGCCGGCCGCGCGGCGTCTTTGCGGTTGGGACGACGCGCTTCAGCGGCGCGATAGATCATGTGGTTGCCTCCTATCAGGTCCCCGGCGGCATTCCGATCACCGCCGAAGGGAGCTGGCTCATGACGGAAGGCTATGGATTCAAGATGCAGTACACGGTCAATTTCGAGAGGGCCACGGCGGATTATGACAACGGGCGCGGCGCGGACGCGCTCCAGCTTTTCGAGGAGGGCCACCGGCCCAGGTTCATTAAATGCGCGGGCGGGGATGGCTATGAGATGGAACTGCGCCATATCATCCAGTGCATCAAAAAAGGGACGCCGCCGAACATCGTGACAGCGGCGGATGGACTGAGCGCGGTGGAGATTTGCGAGGCGGAACAGAAATCCATCAAGACAGGCGCGGTTGTCGGACTATAGCCCCGTTGTGTCAAACATCAAAAAGCGTTATAATCCTCTTGCGTTCGGCGCTTGCCAATGCCTGCAAATGCCGGTATGCTTTCTACATGACGACAACGGTTGAAGCTACATATGAAAACGGCAAGATTATCCTGCCGCGACCATTGTCCCTGCCCGAAAACGCTCCTGTCCGCGTGACCATTGAGTCCGGCGACACCGAAAGAGAGGCGTGGCTGAAGCTGTCCGAGGAATCTTTGCTGAAGACTTGGGACAACCCTGGCGACGACGTTTTCAATGAGTTGCTCTCGAAATGACGTCGTTCTTCTGCCGATTCCGTTCACGGATCTGACCAGTCGCAAAGTGCGGCCCGCCATCATCCTTGGACGTAGCGGCGCAGACCTTTTCGTCGCCCCCATTTCATCTCAACTGGCGAATACAAGTTTTCCATTAAAGGAATGGCGCGCTGCTGGATTGAACGTCCCTTGCGGAATCAAAGCTCAACTGGCGACCGTTGAAGAACGGCTCGTGTTGAAGACTGTTGGGAAATTGGCTGTTGCCGACAGTCAATTACTGAATGAACGATTGCGCCTTTGGCTGCAATTGTAAGAATCCACGCCGCATGATTCAGTGCATCCAAAAGGGGACGCCTCCCGCGATTGTGACGGCAGCGGTTTGTAACCCGATGCCTAAAACTGCCTGAGGAAGCGGACGTCGTTTTCGTAGAAGAGGCGGATGTCGTTGATGTTGTAGCGGATCATGGCGATGCGTTCGATGCCGAAGCCAAAGGCCCAGCCGGTCCATTCGTCAGGATCGTAGCCCACTTTTTCAAAGACCGCCGGATGCACCATGCCGCAGCCGGCGATTTCGAGCCATTCCTTGCCCATCTTCCGCGTCAGCGGGCTGGAGAAATCAATTTCATAACTTGGTTCAGTGTAGGAAAAATAGTGGGGGCGGAAACGGATTTTGGTTTCCCCGCCCAGCAATTCCTGGAAGACGAATTCAACCGTCCCTTTCAAGTCGCCCACGGTTACGCCACGATCCACGTAAAGCCCCTCGATCTGCTGGAAGGTCGGATTGTGGGTGGCATCGGGATTGTCCCGCCGATAGACGCGCCCCGGCACGATGATGCGCACGGGCGGGCGCTGCTTTTCCATGACCCGGATTTGCACCGAGGAGGTGTGGGTGCGCAGCAGCGCCTTTTCATTCGCGCCGGCCAGGTCCAGATAAAACGTGTCCTGTGTATCGCGGGCGGGGTGGTCGGCGGGGGTGTTGAGGGCGTCAAAGCAGTGGTATTCATCCTCGACTTCGGGGCCGTCGGCGACGGCGAAGCCGAGTTTGCGAAAACTCCGCACAATGTCTTCCGTGACCTGTGTCAGCGGATGCAATTTGCCCAAAGAACGGCGCCGTCCGGGCAGGGTGAAATCGGTGGCTTCCTTGGGCAGGGCGGATTTGAGTTCGAGTTCGGCGCGGCGTTCGGCGAGGGCGGATTCCAATTCGACCTTGGCCTGGTTGATTTGTTTGCCGGCAGCGGGGCGTTCCTCCTTCGGCAAAGCGCCGAGCTGTTTCATCAAGGCGGTGAATTTGCCGTGGGGGCCGAGCCAGGTTCCCTTGGCCTGTTCGAGCGCCGCCAAATCGACCGCGGCCTTCAACTCGGCCAGGGCCGCTTGTTTGAGCGGATCAATCTCCATAGATGTGCGCCGGAACAATGGCGGGGCTGCCCCAAGATGGCCAAGCCGGCGGACGGGCCAACTTACGACTTTGCGGCCTTGGCCTGCAACGCATTTTTGGCCGTCTGGACCAATTGGCCAAAGGCGTCGGCGTCTTGCGCGGCGATGTCGGCCAGCATTTTGCGGTTGAGGGGGCACTGGGCGGCCTTGAGGCCCTCCATGAACCGGCTGTAAGTGGTGCCAGCGGCGCGGGCCGCGGCATTGATGCGCACCTGCCAGAGGCCGCGGAAGTTGCGCTTTTTGGTTTTGCGATCCCGATAGGCGTACTGCATCCCGTGATCCAGCGCGTCAGAGGCGTAGCGGTACAATTTGGACCGCTTGAGGCGGAAGCCGCGGGCGGCTTTAATCGTGCGGATACGACGCTTGCGCGAGGCGGGAGAATTGGTTACACGCATAAGGGAATGACGGTTTTGTCAGAAGGAGTAGCGGGTTGGTTAGTGGCTGAAGGGTAAATTCTGCAGAATGCGATAGGCGTCCGTGGGATCGATCTGTTTGGACGTGCCCAGATTGCGCCGGCGTTTTGGACTTTTGGTTTGGAGCAAATGGCGTTTGCCCGCGCGCATGCGCATGACTTTTCCCAAGGCGGTTATTTTGAACCGCTTCGCCACGGATTTCTTTGTTTTAATGCCTTTGGGCCTTCGCATAAGTGCTTTCCCTTCTCTTCAAGGAAGGTCAATTTATAGGGCAGGGGCGCGGCGCGGGCAAGAGATATTTTCGAAATTCTTCAAGGGGGGCGCAGGGGGTGTTCCGCAAACTGGGCCGGGACGCAGGTTGGCATCGGCATAAAATCTGGTAATTTGATTTTATGCGAAAGAGGACCATCAGCGTCACGGATGCCGCGCGCAATTTTGCGGAATGCGTCAACCGCGCCCACTATCAAAACGTCACCTTTGTCCTGCTGAAGCACGGCTCGCCCGTCGCCCGGCTGGTGCCGGACAATGAAAAGGTCTGCCGGGGCCGCGAACTGGCCGACGCACTGGCCAAGACTGATTTGCCTGAGGCGGAAGCCAGGGCTTGGCACCGCGATCTGCAAACTGCCCGTCAAACCCTCGTTTGAGAAGGCGTAAAGGTTTCAGGAGTCTGAAGCCATTTGGCCGCGGGTCACTCCGAGTTGGTTTTGCAATTTCAGTTCCCGCCACAATTCCGAGCCGGCCAGCTTGCCGTCAAGCAAGGCCCGGTATTTGCCGATGGTGGCCGCCACTTCCGGGCCGGTCTCGTTGACGAATTCGATGCGGAAATGGCGCGCGCCCAAATCCATCAGCCGGCCCGCGTATTCAGCGCCGGTCTGCGCCCGGCCGTTGAACACGGTGTTGCGGCATCCCGCGTCCGCCTTCAGAGGATGTTCCAACCCGACCCGGTCGCGCAAATCGACTTTATGCTTGTCACAAGGACGGCCGCAGTTGGTGTAATCAGTTCCATTGGTCAGGAAGGCGCAGAAGACGCAGTGTTCCATGTGAAACATGGGCATGTGCTGGTGCAGGGTGATCTCAAACCAGTCCGGCGGCGCGGCGGCCAGGAGCGCCTCCAGTTGCGTAATGTTCAAATCATACGACGCGGTCAGGCGTTCCAAGCCGAATCGGTTCTTGAAATATTCGGCGGACAATCCGTTGGCGACGTTGAACGAGAAATCCGCCACCCGGCGGCTGTCGGCGAAAAATTGCAGGTGATCGTAATTGCGCAGCAGATAGCCGTCCGCTTCGCAGGACCGCACCTGCTTGAGAATCCATTCCTCGCCCGGTTTGAAAATGCGCGGCGGGGCGACAAAAATCTCAGACTTCGATCCCGTCGCGGATTGCTGCGCGCGAAAGCGCGCCACGGCCTCGCGGTATTTCTTTGGGTCCTCGAATTCGCAGTAAATGGCGGGCGAGCCTGCGGCCAGGGCCGCGTCGAGCTGGGCCATGTCCCGCACCAGCACGATCAGGCGAGCAGGCGCGGCAGAGCGCAGGCGCGAGGACGGTTTCACGGGCAAGGCTGACGGACCGAGCGGATTTAAAATCCATCGTTTCGGCTGCGCGCGCAGACGCTCCATCTCGTCCGCCAGGGCGCGCCGCAGCCGGTTCAACTCGCTCATGGGAAGGATGACGTCGCCTTGCAGCGCATTGCGCAGGCTGCCAAGGGCAAAGGGCGTTCCGCCCAGTCGGCCCAATTGCCCGCGCAGGAATTCCGTGGTCAGCGGTTGGTTGTGCGCCGGGGCCAGCGGCATGGCAGAGTCCAGCCGCACGACATGCCCGGGTTCGTCGCGCCCGATCAATGTCAGCGGCTGCCCGGCCCCGCCCCGGGCCTCGACATCCAGACGCCGCCTAAAACGCGGCGTCGCGCCCGCAAAACTTTGGCGCAGCTTGCGATCCAGTTCGGGGTCGCTAGTTTTCCAAACGCGATCGCCCGGATGAACGCGGTTCAAATCCACGTCGCCGCGACCGAAGGAGAGGGCTGTTTCACAGGACTTGGCGGACTGCTCCACCCCGTAGACCCGTCCGCCTTGTTCCTCTTCGTCAGGATGGCCTGAGTCAAATACAATTCCGTCGCCGGGCTTCAGCGGCGCTTCCAGGCGCAAATGCACGCGCTGGTGTTCCACACGTTGCACGGCGCCCAGATAGACGCCGCGTTTTTTGCCGAAACGGGCGTGGACCAGGGCCTGGTTGTTCGTGCCTCCGAACCAGCCAGCGTGAAGCCCCCGCGAGAAGGCCATTTCCATGTTGTAACGGCTCTGGCCGTCCACTGCCAACGGCGCGTCGGGCCGGGCCGCCAGCTTGTCCAGGGCGCGGCGATAGACCTGCGTGATGTTGGCCACGTATTCGGCGGATTTGAGCCGCCCTTCGATTTTCAAGGAGGCGACGCCGGCGCGAATCAGGTCCGGCAGGACTTCCAGACCCGCCAGATCGCGCGGGCTTAAAAGATAACGGCGGTCGCCCAACGGGACCGGCTGGCCATCGCAGATCAGATCGTACGGCATGCGGCAGGCCTGGGCGCACTCGCCACGGTTGGCGGAACGGCCGCCCAGCGCCTCGCTTGTCAAACATTGCCCCGAATAGGCGACACACAAGGCCCCATGCACAAAAACTTCCAAGGGCAGCGGGGCGGAGCGGGCGGCGTCCGGCGGCGGCGCGGTGATAGCGCGGATTTCCTTCAGCGAACATTCACGCGCCAGCACCACCAGGCAGCAGCCCAGTTCCCGGGCAAATTCGACCCCGGCCGCGCTGGTGACGGTCATTTGCGTCGAGGCGTGAATGGGAAAATCCGGCGAGAGCTTTCGAATCAGCCGGCAAATGCCAACATCCTGCACAATGGCGGCATCGACGCCCGCGCCAATCAGCATCCGCAGCCAGTCCTCCGCCTCGGCCATCTCATTGGCGAAGACCAGCGTGTTGAAAGTCACATAACCCTTTGCACCGCGCCGGTGCAGAAAATCCATCAGTTTCGGCAGGTCGGCCCCGGTAAAATTATCGGCCCGCATGCGGGCGTTGAAACGTTCCAGCCCGAAGTAGATGGCGTCGGCGCCGTTTTCGACAGCGGCCCTGGCGCAGTCCCAATCGCCGGCCGGGGCCAGCAATTCAGGGAGCGCCAGCGCGGCGGGAAGATCGTCCGCGGGCTTTTCAGTTGCGTGGATGGTTGCGTTGGCGGCCATTGCATCGGCATTTTAGCGCGGATTGGAGGCCAAAGAAAGAGATTAACAGCGGGAAACGGCCCGCTCTTTTTGAATTTACGTTGCGCGAGATCGAAACTACCGTTGGGCGAACATGAGCAATGCGAAACCGCCGCTGCCTCTGTGGCCCTTCATTGTGGCCGACGCCATTTTCCTGGGGCTGGCCGCCATTCTGCTGATATTCGGCCACCGCCCGCTCTCGTGGCAGGAGGCGGGCATGCTGGTTCTTTGTGGTGGGCTGGGATCCTGGAGTTTTGTGACCCCCTTCCTGCGGCGCAACGCGGATGAGCAGGCCCGCTCCCTGGTCAAGCTGCTGGCGGACGCGACGAGTCAAATACAAAAGTTGGACCAACTGGCCGCCGAGATCAGGGGCGCGACCAATCAATGGCTGGAATTGCAGACCCACACCACCCAGGCCGCCGCCAGCGCCAAACAAGTCGCCGACGGACTGGCGGCCGAGGCCAAGGCGCTGACCGCGTACATGCAAAGGACCGGCGAGATGGAGAAGACCCATTTGCGCCTCGAAGTGGAGAAGCTGCGCCGGGGGGAAACGGAGCACTTGCAGATTATCATTCATGTTTTGGACCATGTGTTCGCCTTGTTCCAAGCCGCCGAGCGTTCCGGGCACCCCGACTTGATCGATCAACTTGGCCACTTCCAAAAGGCCTGCCTGGAAACCGTGCGCCGCATTGGGCTGGTGCAGATAGGGGTGGAGGCAGGGCAGGCTTACGACCCCGAGTTGCATAAATTGCAAGACAACGCTGCCGCGGTGGAAAACGGTCTGGTGGCGGAAACCGTCGCCGCCGGCTACACCTATCAAGGCCAGATGTTGCGGCGGCCCGTGGTCGCGCTGAAGGAAAGTTTGAAGTAAGAAGGCAGACTCAAATGATATCCAAATGGCTGCGCTCAAGATTTTTTGTCCTTATTTCAGTTGCGATCTACCTCGCTGGCGTAGGGCTTTTGTCAATACTTAAATTTGCAGATTTGCTTCACGGACTTACGACGCCTGAAATGCTATGCGGGCCGGCAATCACCATTGTATCCACATGGGTCATCATTGCTGTGGTTCATGCGCTATTCAAACATTCATAAACTCAAATCAGGACGGTACCGCTACTTCTTCCTTCATCCTTCCTAATTCAAACTTTATTTCCAGCCTCCTCCCAAGGCGCGGTATAGTTGTACGACAGTCAGCAATTGGTTCAACTCGGTCTGGGTCAGCGCGTTTTCGGCAGGGAAAAGCAATTGCTGCTCCTGCAACAGTTCATAGTAATTGGCGTGGCCGGCTTGGTAACGCTCGCCCGCCACGCGCACGGCTTCCTCGTAGGCCCGCACGGCGCGCTCCTGGTCGAGGCGTTCCCGCTGCAGTTGCTCGCGCGCGGACAGCGCATTGCTCACTTCCTGAAGAGCGTTGAGCACGGACGACTGGTATTGCAGCACCGCTTCGTCCCAGGCCGCCCGGGCCTCTTTCAATTCGCCCTTCAAGAGGCCTGCCTCGAAGATCGGGCCGACGATGTTCGCCGCCCCACTCCAGGCGTTGGCCCCGCCCGCGGTGAAGGTCGAGACTTCCGGGCTGACCTGCCCAAACAAGCCTGTCAAATTAAACTGCGGATAAAAGTAGGCCTTGACCGCGCCGATCTGCGCGTTGGCGGACCTGACAAGCTGTTCCGCCTGCCGGATGTCCGGGCGTCTTTCCAAAAGAGTGGAAGGCAATCCCGGCGGCACGTCCGGCGGCAACAGTTGTTCGAGCAATTTTCTGTGACGGATGACCGGGCCGGGATTCATCCCCAGCAACGCGCGGATCTGGTTTTCCTGAACCACAATTTGCCGCTCCAGTTCGGGAATGGTTGCCGCTGCGGACGCCTGTTCCGCCTCGGCCGCCGACGATTCCAATTTGGACGAGACGCCGCCTTTCAGCCGCTCGGTGAAAAGTTTCAGGCTCTGCCCGAATGAATTGGTGGTGTCGCGCGCGATCTGCAATTCCTGATCCAGCGCCAGCAGTTGAAAATAATCCGCCGCCACGGTGGTAATGAGCGAGAGCATGACGTTGGTGCGCGCCTCGGCGGTCGCCAGGAACTGGGCGCGGGCCGATTCACTGAGCCGGCGGACATGACCCCAGAAATCAATCTCCCAGGACGCATTGATGAGGCCCTCATACCACTGGTTCTGCGCCACATTCGGGAACGCTGTGCCTTCCTCGGCGTTTTTGCCGATACCGGCTGTGCCCTGGTATGTGAGTTGCGGATAATACCCCGAGCGCGTCACCGCCAAAACGGCGCGGGCCTGTTCCACGCGTGCCGCCGCGATGCGGACGTCGTAGTTATTGGTCAGGGCGGTGCGAATCAGCGCCTGCAAAGTATCGTCCTTGAACAATTCCCACCACGGCATGTCGCCCAGGGAATTGGTGCGGGCGGTGGTGTCACCCCGGAAGATCGGCGGCGTATTTACGGGCGGGCGTTTGTAATCCGGCCCGACCGCGCAGCCGGACAGGAGAAGGAAGAAGGCAGAATTAAGAATTAAGAAGTTCAGAAAAGCACTTCGATGCGACTGGTTGCTGTTCTTCATTTTTCTTAATTCTGACTTTTCTTTTTGTAGCGGATGCCCAGTTTCTCCACGACGTAGAAATTGACCGGGATGATGAAAATGCCGAGCAGGGTCGAGCCAAGCATACCGCCAATCACCACCGTGCCCAGCGTCTGGCGCGACATCCCGCCCGAACCGGCCGCGAACCACAGCGGCAGGCAGCCAAAGACGAAAGCAAAGGACGTCATCAGGATCGGACGCAAGCGGATGCGCGCGCCGATGAGAGCGGCTTCGGACAGGGACTTGCCCTTTTCAACCTCGGTCTTGGCGTATTCGACAATGAGAATGGCGTTTTTGGCGGACAACCCGATCAACATGATCAGGCCGATTTGGACATAGACGTTATTCTCGAACTGGCGCGACCACAGGGCAAAAAAAGCGCCCAGCACGGCGACCGGCGTGCTGATCAAAACGCTGAAGGGCAGCGACCAGCTTTCGTAAAGCGCGGCCAGGATCAGAAACACAAATACCAGCGAAAGGCCGAAGATGGCGATGCGCGGCACGCCTTTCGCCGCCTGCTGCTCCTGGAACGACATTCCGAAATAATCGAAGCCCATGCCGTTCGGCATCGTTTTGGCGAACACCTCCTCCAGCGCCTTGGTGGCCTGGTCCGAGCTGTAGCCGGGGGCGGCGCTGCCGTTGATTTGCGCGCAGCGGTATTCGTTGTAATGCATCACAAATTCCGGCCCGGTGCGGCGTTCCACCTTCGCCACGGCCGAGAGCGGGACGTTCTGGCCCAGCCGGTTGCGCACGTAAAACAAGCCGATATTGTCCAGGCTTGAGCGATATTTGTCGTCCGCCTCCACATAGACCTGCCATTGGCGGCCGAAGCGATTAAAATAATTGACAAAGTAACCGCCCATGAAGGTTTGCAACGTCGTATAAACGTCCGCCGGATTCAGTCCCTGCTTGAGCACCTTGTCGCGGTCCACGTTGACGTACACCTCGGGCACGCTGGGCAGGTAGCTGGTGCTCAGGCCGGTAAGCTCCGGCCAGTCGTTGGTATTGGATGCGGCGGCCATGAAGGCGTTGAGGTTTGTCGTCAGGAACGACGGATCAAGACCCGCCCGGTCCTCCAGAATGAAAGTGAAACCTCCCGCCGTGCCCACGCCCGGAATGGACGGGGGCGGGAAGGAGAAGGCATTGGCCTCCGGCATGGAGGCCAGCTCCTTGTTGATGTGCGCGCGGATGGCGGCCATTTTTTCGGAGGGTTTATTGCGTTCGTTCCACGGTTGCAAGGTGACGAAGAACAGGGCGTTGTAAGTGGTTTGCGCCTGGCTGAGCAAACTGAAGCCCAGCACCGTCGTGTAATACTTGACACCCGGCGTGTTGGCCAGAACCTGCTCCACCCGCCGGCAATATTCGGAGGTGCGCGGGAGCGAGGCGGCATTGGGCAGTTGCACGTTGACGAACATGTAGCCTTGGTCCTCCTCCGGCAAAAAGGAGGACGGCAATCTGCTTCCGATCAACAGCGCCAGCGCAGCCACAATGGCCAGCAGCACCAGGCTCAACCCGCTGTGGTGGATCAGCTTTTCGCTCCAATGCACGTATTTGTTTGTCAGCTTGCCGAACTCGCGATTGAACCAGCCAAAAAACCGCGAGAGCGGGCCGCCCGTCGGCTCGCGGTGTTTCAGGAGCAGCGCGGACAGCGCCGGGCTGAGCGTGAGGGCGTTGAAGGCGGAAAAAATGACGGAAATGGCAATGGTCAGCGCGAATTGCTGATAGAGCCGCCCGGTGATGCCGGAGATAAAAACCGTCGGCCCGAAGACCGCCGCCAGAATCAAGGCGATGGCCACCACCGGGCCGCTCACCTCCTGCATGGCTTTGAGCGCCGCGTCCTTGGGCGACTGGCCCTCCTCGATGTGCCGCTCGACGGATTCCACCACCACGATGGCGTCATCCACCACCAAGCCGATGGCCAGGACCAGGCCGAAGAGGGAGAGGGTGTTGATCGAGAACCCAAAAAACGGAAAGAGAATGAACGTGCCGATGAGCGACACCGGCACGGCCAGCAGCGGGATGAGCGAGGCGCGCCAGCCTTGCAGAAAAATATATACGACAAGCGTCACCAGCAGGAGCGCCTCCCACAAGGTCGTCACAGTTTCCTCCAGCCCGCGACTCACGGCAAGTGTTGTGTCCAGCGAAACCGCGTAGTCCAGATCCTGCGGAAACCGTTTCTTCAGTTCCATCATGAGCGCCTTGACGTCCCGGGCCGCGTCGAGGGCGTTGGAGCCGGGCAACTGGTAAATGGCCATCACGGCGGCGGGTTCGCCGTTGAGACGACCGGCCAGACTGTAAAGCTGGGCGCCCAGCTCGATGCGCGCCACGTCCTTGAGCCGCACCACCGAGCCATCCGGGTTCTCCCGCACCACGATGTTGCCAAATTCCTTCTCCGTGACCAACCGGCCCTGGGCGATGGCGGTGTAAGTGTATTCCTGCGTCGGCAACGAGGGCGGCCCGCCAACCTGCCCGGCGGGATTGACCGTGTTCTGGACGTTGACCGCGTTGATGACGTCGTTGGCGGTGATGTTCAGTTTGGCCAGTTGGTCCGGGTTGAGCCAGAAGCGCATGGCATACTGCCCCGCCCCGAATACGTTGACGTTGGAAATTCCCTTGATGCGCGTGATTTGGTCAACCAGGTTTATGTAGGCGTAATTGGCCAGAAACGTCGCGTTGTACGTCCCGTTTGGCGAATAGAGCGCCACCAGCAGCATCGGTGTCGTCGGTGACTTCAGGATGGTGACGCCGTAATTCTGCACCAATGCGGGCAATTGCGGCCCCGCCTGCTGTTCGCG
>JBKQUS010000014.1:0-8853 GCA_052325505.1 Limisphaerales bacterium | reverse complement strand
CGAGAGTCAGGGCCAATGTCGCGAGCCAGATGCGAAGAATCGTTTTCATCGTGCTGAAGTGGTGGGGTTAAGATTACGATTAGGAACTGGCTGCTACGGTTCGGCTTCGAAGATGCTCATGAAGATGACTTCCTTGATTTTCCAGAGGATGGCCAGGGTCATGGCTAGGGGCATCAGGCCCATGAATAACACGAACCACAGGCCCCGCGGATTGTCGCCGGCAAGCATTCTCCCGACCGCACGGGGCAGCATTTGCGCATGCGCCAAGCCCAGGCCAACGGCCAGCCCAATGAACACGGCCAGGAATAGGGTGATGTTGAGGGTGGTGAACATTTTGGTTTCAACGCGAAGGTTCTCGTCGGGCAGCATGGCGCAGAGACGGCGCAAGACATGGTTGACCTGCATGAGCAGCAGCAACGCCGCGAAGGCGAAGACGACGACGCAAACGATGTAGAACGTGATGGCGGGGAATCGGTGCCACCAGAACAGGAACGGAGCCAGGCCGGCGTTGATGATGGCGAGAATTTCCGCGCGGTTCAGGGCCTGATGCCAGATGCGCTCCTGTTTTTGGAAATCGCGCAATTGACGCAGGCCGTAATACAAGGAGACGCCTCCCAGCACCGCCGGCACAAAGGCGGCATCGCCCAAGAAGCCGAGCCAATCCGTGCGCGCCGTTTCCACATCAACGAGGAGAGCCACCGGCAGCGCCCAGAACAAGGTGGACAGGCCGCGCACCAGCCGTCCCAAGGCCCGCATCAGTTCGACTTTTGCGGCGTCCATTCCCTTTTTAGAAGGTGAGGTAGGTGTATTCCTTGAGGCCCCGCTCGTAATCGTCGAGCAGGCGCATGCCTTCGGAGGGCTTGAGCCGGTCGGATTTGATGGCGTCGTCGATCTGCATCTTCATCTGCCGCTTCAATTCGTTCTCGTCATACTGCACGGAGGTGAGCGCCTGGCCAACGGTCGAGCCTTCGATGATTTCCTCCACGTAATATCCAGACGGCTCGTCGGGATCGAGGAAAACGTGGACCTCGTTGACGCGGCCGAAGAGATTGTGGAGGTCGCCCATGATGTCCTGATAAGCGCCCATCATGAAAAAGCCGAGGTAGTAAGGCTCAGGGCCGTTGCCGTTGCAGCGCGGGGCATGGAGCGGGAGGGTGTCGCGCACGTCGGTCAGGTCAATGAATTTTTTCACCTCGCCATCCGAGTCGCAGGTGATATCGACCAGCGTGCCTTCGCGGGTGGGCCGCTCATTGAGCCGGCTCAGCGGCATGACGGGGAAAAGCTGCCCCAGCGCCCAGTGATCGAGCAGGGACTGAAAGACGGAGAAGTTACAGAGGAACTGATCACCCAAGCTGTCCTCCAGCTTGCGGATTTCCTCCGGGACATATTGCTGGCCGCGAAAACTTTGCACGACCGCCTGGCCGATTTGCCAATAGAGCGTCTCGATTTTGGCCTTGTCCGGCAAATTGAGGAGGCCGAGGGTAAACATGTTGTGCGCTTCTTCGCGCCGCTCGGAGGCGTCGTGAAAGGCCTCAAGCATGTTGAGGCGGGGCAGGTTTTTGCGGATGTCCAGCAGGTCACGCACGAGGGCGTGCTCCTTTTCGCCATATTCAATGTCGGCGCCGATGCTGATTTTTTCGATGGTGCCAAACGTTTCCACGACCAGGACGCTGTGGTGGGCGACAATGGCGCGCCCGCTCTCGCTGATGATCTGGGGGTGCGGCACGCCTTCCTGGTTGCAAACCTCGCCGATGTAAAAAACAATGTCGTTGGTGTATTCCTGCAAGGTGTAATTGGTCGAGCTGTCGGAGGCCGTCCGGCTGCCGTCGTAATCCACGCCCAAGCCGCCGCCGACGTCGAGGGATTCGACGGCAAAGCCCATTTTGTAGAGCTTGGCGTAAAAGCGGGCCGCTTCCTGCACGGCCTTCTTGATGGTCAAAATGTCCGGCACCTGCGAGCCGATATGGAAATGCAGCACCTTGAAACAATGCTCCATTTTCTCGGCGCGCAAAATCTCGGTGGCGGCCAGCAGTTCGGCGGTGTTCAGCCCGAATTTGGCGTTTTCGCCGCCGCTGTCGGCCCATTTGCCGGCGCCCTTGCTGAGGAGACGGGCGCGGATGCCCACCAGCGGCTCGGTGCCCATCTGGCGGGAGACGGCGATGATCTGCTTCAACTCCTCGAGCTTCTCCACCACCATGACGACCTTCTTGCCCAGCTTGATGCCCATGAGGGCCATGCGGATGAAAACGGCGTCCTTGTAACCGTTGCAAATAATCAGGGAGTCCTGTTGGCTTTGCATCGCCAGGCCGGCGAACAATTCCGGCTTGCTGCCCACTTCCAACCCGAATTGGTGCGGTTTGCCCGCGTCCAGTATTTCCTCCACCACTTCGCGTAGTTGGTTGACCTTGATGGGAAAGACGCCGCGGTATTTGTTCTGGTAATTGAACTCGGCGATGGAGGCGGCGAAGGCCTGGTTGATCGCCTCGACGCGGTCGCGCAGGATGTCCTGGAACCGGATGAGCACGGGAAATTTCAAGCCGCGGCCCTTGGCCTCCTCGATGACGTCGGTCACATCCACGACCGCGCCGTTTTCGCGCAAGGGCATGGCGATGACGTGTCCGGCATCATTGATGTCGAAGTATTTCGCGCCCCATCCGGTGATGTTGTAGAGGGCGCGCGCCGCCGGGATGTCCCAGGGCGCGATTGGCGCGGCGATTTGGCTCATTTCTGTATCACTGCAAAGCGCACTATAAGAACACTGTTGCAGAATTCAATAGGGCGTTGCAAAAATCTTTCGCCGCGCATTGATAATCGGCCCGTTCTTTGTTTTGATGCGTTCATGCCCAAAGCGAATTTGGCGGCAATTGTGAGCGAATGTCAAAGACTCCTTCAGCCGGAGAAGTTTGCCGACTGGGAAGGCGCGGTCAACGGCTTGCAGGTGGAAAACTCCGGCGCGGTCACGCGTATCGCCGCCGCGGTGGACGCCTCCCTCGCCACGCTCAAGCTGGCGGCTGCGGCCGGCGCCGATTTGCTTGTCGTCCATCACGGCTTGTTTTGGGGCCCGACTGTGCCGTGGACGGGCCGGCGCCGCGAGATGCTGGCGTTGCTCATCCAAAGCAACCTGACGGTGTACAGTTCGCACCTGCCGCTGGACGCCCACCCGCGCCTGGGCAACAACGCACAGCTTTGCGCCGCGCTCGGTTTCAAGAATCTCAAACCGTTTTTCTTTGAAAAAGGCCGCTTTATCGGCTGGCAAACGCGGCAGAATATTTCACGGCGCGAACTGTCCGAAAAACTGGGCAAAATCCTGGGCCGGCCGCCCGTGCTTCTGCCCGGCGGTCCGGCTCAGTGCCGGAGAATCGGCGTCGTGACAGGCGGCGCGGGCGCCGAATTGAAAATCGCGGCTGGCGAAGGCGTGGACACATTCATCACCGGAGAAGGCCCGCATTGGACCCATGCGCTGGCCGAGGATGCAGGATTGAATGTATTTTATGGCGGCCACTACGCCACCGAGACATTTGGCGTCAAGGCCCTGGCCGCCGCTCTGTCTAAAAAATTCCGCGTTCCCTGGAGCTTTTTGGACCATCCATCAGGATTGTAGTATCCGACTGATATGCCGCTGCCCTACAAAATCGCCACACTGCTCTATTGTTTCAACGAGAAGGATGAAGCGCTCTTGTTGCGGCGCGCCCACAAGCCCAACCTCGGGTTGTGGAGCCCGTGTGGCGGAAAGTTGCACATGGCCGACGGCGAGTCCCCCTACTCCTGCGCCTGCCGCGAAGCCGGGGAGGAAATTGGAATGAAGCTGACCCATCGCGATTTGCATCTGACCGGGATCGTGAGCGAATACGGCTACGAGGACCGCGAGCATTGGCTGCTGTTTCTGTTCGAAGTCCTGCCGCGCCTGACGGCGGTCCCTCCGGCGCATGAGGAGGGGGATTTTGCGTTCTTCCCCGCCGCGGAAATCCCGTCCCTGGCCATACCGAAGACGGATTTGGAACAAATCTGGCCGCTTTTTTGGCGGTATCGCGGCGGATTTTTTGCGGCGCATTGCCGCAACTTGGGCGGGAATAAATATCAATGGACCCTGGAAGAAAGCACCGATGGACGAGCCAATCATTGATTTGCAGAGCGACCATTATTTCATGGGCGAAGCGTTGCGCCAGGCCGCGCAGGCCGGCGCCGCCGGAGAGTCGCCGGTGGGGGCGGTCATTGTGCGGGAGGGGCGCATCATCGCCCGGGCCTTTAACCAAGTCGAACTGCTCAAGGACGCCACGGCCCATGCCGAGATGCTGGCGTTGACCCAGGCGGAGGAAGTGGCGGGCGACTGGCGATTGACGGACTGCACTTTGTACGTGACAAAAGAGCCGTGCCCGATGTGCGCGGGCGCAATGGTCCACGTGCGCCTAGCGCGGGTGGTCTATGGCGCGGGCGATGCCAAAGCCGGCGCGGCGGGGGGCGCGCTCAACCTGTTGCAATTCCCCACCTTGAATCATCAATGCCAGATCACGCGCGGCGTGCGCGAGGCGGAGTGCCGCGTCCTGTTGCAGGAATTCTTTGCCGGACAACGAAACAAGGGCAAGGGCAAGCCCCGCCCCGGCCCGGTCCCTTGATCAGCTCACCGCGATCAACGAGACTTTCTCGTTCTGTTCATTGCGCGCGACGCCCTGCGCGCGGGGGTCCAGGGCCGGTTTGCAATCGATCAGGAAGTGATAGTGATGATGGCCGTGGCCCAGCGTGACCTGCCCCGTCCAGGAGCCGTCCGGCTGGCGTTTCAATGGCAGGGCGCCCGGGTCCCAATCGTTGAAATCCCCCGCCAGCGTCACTTGTTTGGCTTGAGGCGCCATGCAGACGAAATTGACCGGCTTGAGAGTTTTCTTGACCGAATAATGCGCGCCCGGCCGGCCCGGGCGAAATGCTGAATGAGGCACAGACATACTTTAAAATAAAATCGTGTCATTAAAAAGCAAATGGGAGTTCAATAATCAAGGGGGAAGATGAAATAGCGTATCATGAGGATTGGGGTTAAGCTGAGGCGTGAGCGAGAATCTATCTGACGCCGCCCTGGTGCTGGTGGGGCACGGCTCGACCGTGAACGCGGATTCGGCCGCGCCAGCCTGGCAACACGCGGATGAGTTGCGTCGGCGCAATCTCTTCGCCCAAGTGCAGGAAACATTCTGGAAGCAGGAACCCTACCTGGCCCAGGTCTTGCGCGGCATTTTTGCGCCGCGCGTCTTTATCGTGCCGCTTTTTATCAGCGACGGCTACTTTACCGAGGAAGTCATCCCGCGCGAATTGGGCCTCTGCGGCAAGGGAGAGACCAGTTTCGCACGCGTGCAGAAGCGCGGCGGACAAACACTGCATTACTGCCGGCCCGTCGGCACGCACCCGCGCATGACGGATGTCCTGCTGGCTCGCGCGCGCGAGATCGTGGAGAAATGTCCCTTCCCGCGAGCGCCCAAGGCGGCCGATACCGCGCTGTTCATCGCTGGCCACGGCACGGGCAACAATGAGAACTCACGCAAAGCGATTGAAGACCAGGCCGATTTGATCCGGGTCAAGGGCCTCTACGCCGGGGTCCATGCCGTGTTCATGGAGGAGGACCCGCGCATTGCGGATTGCTACAAAATCGCCCAAACAAAAAACATCGTGATGGTGCCATTCTTCATCAGTGACGGTCTGCATTCGCACGAAGACATTCCGGTCATGCTGGGCGCGCCCCGTGACACGGTGCGCGAGCGGTTGAAGCAGGGGCAGCCCACCTGGCGCAATCCAACCGAGCGGGAGGGAAAGCGTCTTTGGTACGCGGCGAGCATCGGCGGCGAGCCGCTGATGGCGGAGGTGATTCTGGAACGCGTCGCGGAGGCTGCGGGAAATTCCGGGATTTAACGACTTGTCTTTCCGGAGCCTTCTGCGCATCCTCTTTCCATGCCAGATATAGCCGATGTCGTGCATCGCGGGGCGGCGATGATTACACCCACGATTCTGAAGGGTGTACACAAGAAGCTGCCCTTTTTGAAGCTCAAGTTCACTGAGCTGGATGATCCGTCTTTTCCGCATTTGACGGATCAATTGGAATTCCTGGCCAATGTGCTTGAGGACTTCGCGGAAGGGGTCGAAGACGGTTTGCCTTATTCCACCGTGTCGGCGGTGGCGTTCGCGATCATTTATGCGCATCGCCAGTTTGATTTGATTCCAGAATCGATTCCGGAAGGCGGCCTGGCGGATGACTCGGCGGTGGTGCGCACGGTCTTGTTCGAACACGAACGGACGCTGGCTGCGTATGCCGGCCGGCACAACATGAAGTGGAACGCGATTTTTCTGAAGCCCTGAGCGGGGCTTGTAACCCCGCCACGTCCTGACCCCGGGCTTACGGCAGTCGGCCTACTGGCTGGGCACGGCATTCAGCGGCGCGGTGGGTGACGGCGGCTGGAACTTGATTACGCTCCACCAATGATCGGCATTCTTCGCCGCCAAAAAGAGTATCACGATCAGAATCAGACCCATGGCGCAGGCGGTGATGATGGACCTTCTTACCACTCGTTTCGTACCGCGCCTTCGGTGACTGCGCGTTCGCCATTTTAATTTGGACGCTCGGGGCTGGGCGGGAGGCGAAGGTGCTGCCGTTCCATTGGCGGAGCCGGCCGCAACAGGGGCGGCACTTTTGCGAGAGCCACTGGAAAGGCGCGGTTTCGAGGACGCCGGGATTGACAAAGACGCATCCCAAGATTCAGGGAGCGAGCCAAAGTCACTTCTTTGGTCGGGGCGGGGATCGCCCGCCGGCACCAGGATCGACCAAGCGGATTGCGCGCGGATTTTCTGAATCATTTTGCGATGTTCATCAAGAGATTCCGGGGGCACGGCGTCCGCCAGGGTGGACAGAGTTAATTGCATCGTCCAATAGCCGGCCAGAGTTTTGCGCAGGCGGTGGAAATGGAGGTAATCCGATTCAAGGCTCTCCTGCCGGACAACAGCCGGGGGCAACGCGACGGAATGCAGTTCGATAGTGTGAACTATATTACAAGGATGCGGCAGGGCAAAGGGCGCGAGGCGCGGGCCGGCCTCGGGGGCTTTCAAGAGGTCGGCGGCATAATCGTTGGCCAAGGCCAACTTATACGACTTGGATTTGGGGTCGAGGGTGAGAAAGTCCTTGATCTCAAAAATCTCAGCCAGAAAAAACTCATTGGCGGCGGAATCATCGCGATAGTGCATTGGACCGACCCTTTGGGCGCGGGCGAAGCGGTCGGCGCAAAGGCGCAGCCTTTTTTGGGCCATGGCCTCAAACCCTTCGTCAGCCAGTTCCTGGCGAAGCGCCTCCGCATGGCTGCCACGCGCCGCGACCACCACTGCCAGACGGGACCAGGCGCCGGAGGTGTCCAGCAAGATCGATTCCCTTAACTCATAGACGCTGCTTTGGCCCTGGCTGGCCGGTGGTTGACTCAATTGAGAAGAATGGCCGGCAATGGGCAGGCCCGCGCCATAATCACCGAGCACCCGGTTCAACGCACTGCCACCCTGGCCTTTGCGAGTCGGATCCACCCAGTGTGTTTGCCCGCCGGCTTGGTATTCCACCAGGAGATGATTAAACAGACCCGGGGCCGGCAAAAACTCCGCAATGGATTTGCGCAGCACGGTATTGACCAGCACAAGGCGGGCCGGAACGCCCAAGCGTTTGAGCAAATGCACCAGCAGGAAAGACAAATCCTTGCAGTCTCCATAGCGCCGCCGCGCCACCATTCCCGGCGGCGTTGGCGGCCGGCCGTCCAATTCGCCATGAACTGTTAAATGGCAGTATTCATCCTGCACCATTTGGATCGTCCGGTCCGCCTTCTCGAGGATGCCGCCTGTGTCGGCGGCTATTTCCCCGGCGATTTTCCGCACTGTGGGGTCGTTCTCAGCCTCTTTCCACGCCTCGGCAAAGGCCGCCGCGACCATTCCCCAATCCGGCCAGTCTGAAATCTGGATCCATGGATGGGCAATATGCCAGCCAGGCGTGTTTTCCTCCGCCGGCAGTCCCGGATAATTGTCCCGGTTCCAGACCCAGAGAAGCTCACCGTTGTTTTGCTTCTGGACCGGCTGCCATTCCGGCTCGGAGGACCTCCATTGCATGGGACGCGCGGGATTGAAGAGCAGCGAAAAATGAAACTTCCCGACCGGCGCTCCCGTCGGCAGGGCAAAGAAGGACGCGAAATGTTCCTGCGACAACAGCGACCGGCTCTCGACCGTATAGCACCATTCCAAAACGTCGCCGGGCCGGATGTCCTCCAACATGAGCAAAAGGGCCATTTGGCCTTGCGGCGCTGAACCGGCGGCCTGGTCGTCCACGATACGGGCGGAGGATAAATTGGCATGATCGAACTGCGCCCCGCCCCGCCATGTTTTGATCGAGTGCAAGGTGATCCGCTGATGATGGGGATTGAAGTCCAGCCGCCACGGGGACTGATCTTGCACGGCCTGCATGGTGTCCAGGCGCAGCGCCACATGGAAATACGTTTGGCGCAGCCTGGCGTTCATCTGTTGATCGAACAGCAAATAAGTGCTGTCCCCCGCCCGCCCGGCCACGAAATCAATCCGGAACGGACACGAATCGACCCAGCCTGGGACAGGCCCGATTTGGATGCGATCCTTGGCAGCCGTCAAAGGCGGTTCAAGCGGCGTGGCTGGAATCTCGGAAACCATCGGTCGTTTATAATCACATATCAGTTCCCGGTTCAACCCAAAACTGGGGCGCCTTAACGGAAAGGCTGAGGCTAAATGCTGAAGTTCTGAAAACCATGATGTTTTAGGTTCTAAGCGTGAAAATGTCGTCAAATTATCTCTCAGATGTTCAGGGGCTTGCGGCGCTCGCCCCTC
>JBKQUS010000013.1:0-10808 GCA_052325505.1 Limisphaerales bacterium | reverse complement strand
TAACCGACAACGGCTCCACAGCGCTCTCGGTTACAAATCTCCTGTGGAATTTGAAGAACTATTAACCTATAAATGAACAGTTTTATCGAGTGTCCACTTTTTCGGGGGAAGTACACAAAGCGATTTTCCATTGCCACTTTGGTGCAGGCGGGCTTGCCGCGCCGACTTGTCCCGTATAGCCCCTGGCGGGGCGAAGGCGGAGTCAAACCATGATTAGTGTAGTTACACCCAAATCAAACCAACGCTCTGGTGGCCAATTTGTATGCAAAGATCTATGCGGGAACGCCTTGCAAAACAACCAACGGTTGAGCCGGTCATACTTCTCAAAGTGAATCAAAGTGATTTTGTTTATTTCCATGGGGATGGCCGCTGAGGTGATTATCCATTGTCCATTGTTTTTCGGTTGCCTTTTGAGGCGAACGCTTTAATTTTCTGTCGGCCAAAAAACTTATGACAACCGATCCCGCGGGTAAAATGTCAAAACGAACAAAATGGCTGGCTGCGTTGGGAACGGCGGTGGTCCTCTACACCGTCACCGGCTTCTTCATCGTTCCGGCCGTTGTCAAATCGCAGATGCTCAAACGCCTGCCGCCGTTGGCCAAAAGGCAGGTCGCCGTCGAGCGCGTCAAGTTTAATCCTTACGCTTTTTCACTGACCATTAACGGCTTTTCATTGAAGGAAACCAACGGCGACGTCTTTAGTTCATTCAGCGAGTTTTACATCAGATTCCAACTCTCCTCGATCTTCAGGCGGAGCTGGAACTTCGCTGAAATCTCGTTGCAGGATCCATTCGCGCAAATCACTTATCTCAAGGATGGCACCTTCAATTTCGCCAATCTGCTCGGCGCCCCGTCGCCAACGCCCGCTCCCGCGCCTCAGCCGCCTCAACCGCTGCCGCCCATCATCGTGCATCATCTCCTCATCACCAACGGCGCGGTGGCATTTGAAGATCAGACGCGCCGGAGCCCCTTCAAAATCCGCTACCAGCCCATTAATGTCAGTCTCGAGGATTTCACCACCTTGCTCGACCAGAGCAGTCCGCACGAGATCGTTGCCACCGGCGATTCCGGCGAAACCATTGGCTGGACGGGGCATGTCACCGTCAACCCGCTGCGGGCGGCCGGCACTGTCCGGCTCGGCGGGTTCAAGCTCGGCAAATACAAGCCCTACAGCCAGGATTACGCGCTTTTTGAAATCGCCGACGGCCAGCTCGACGCCTCGGCTGAATATCGTTATGACTCCGCGACCAATGCGCTCAACCTGGAGGTTTCAAACGCGATGGTGACGTTGAGCCGGCTCCAATTGAAAACGCCGGACACGGGGGAGGATGTTTTGACGATCCCCTCGCTGTCCATTAAGCAAGTCGAGGCGAGTGTGGCCCGGCGCACGGCAAGGGTCGGCCAGATCAAATCAGAGAAAGGCTCGATATTGGTCCGCCGGAACCAGGACGGCTCTATCAATCTTCTTGCCAATCTGGTCCCCCAGCCCAAGTCGGCCCCAATCCAGTCCGCCCCCGCCTCCGCCCCTCCTTGGACGGTCAAGATTGACGAAATCGCCTTCGACAATTACGCCATCAAGGCCGAGGACAGGCAGCCGCCCAAGCCGGCAACGTTCAACATCGACCAACTCAACTTCAATTTGAAGAACGTCTCCAACCAGAGCAACGCGCCGGTGACGCTGGCGCTTTCCCTGCGCATGCAGGAGACCGGATTGATCGGCGTGAATGGCGCCCTCACGCTCATTCCCCCGTGGGCTGACATGCTGATCGGCGTGACCAATCTGGACCTGCGCATGATCCAGCCCTACGTCGAGCAGCAAGTCAAAATTGCCATCACGCGCGGCGCGCTCAATATCGACGGTCACGCTCATTATTCTCCCGCCGGGCAGGGCGCTCCTTTGGTGAGCTTCGCCGGCAACGTCTCCGTGCGCGATTTTGCCGTGACCGATGAAGTGCTGTTCGAGAACCTGGCCAAATGGGATTCGCTCGACATCACCGGCATCGACGCGGCCTTGCAGCCGGACAAATTCCACATCGACCAGATCAAGTTCGTCCGCCCGGACAACAGTGCGATCATCGGCCCGGACCATCGCCTGAATATCCTGACTATCCTGCCGGAGAAAAAGGCCGCCTTGGCGGAAACCAACACACCGCCGCCGGCGACGAACACCATGCCTGAAATCACTCTCGGCGCGTTTGTCTTTGAAAATGCCTCCCTCCATTTTGCCGACCGTTCCCTCGAGCCAAATTGCACTTTTGACGTTCAGGCCTCCAGCGGCAGCGTCAAGGGCATTTCCTCCCTCTCGCAGACCCCGGCCGCGGTGGATGTGAAAGGCAAAGTGGATCAATTCTCTTCCTTCAGTGTGACCGGCACACTTAATCCCATGCCGGACAAGCTTTTTGTGGACATCTCCGTTGCCTTTACCAACACCGGGCTGACCGCGTTCAGTCCTTACACCGAAAAATATGTCGGACGTCCGCTGGAGAAGGGCAAACTTTCCCTGGCCCTGCATTATGACATCAACCAGAAAGCTCTGAATGCTTCCAATTTCATTTTCATCGATCAACTCACGCTCGGCGCAAAAAACGGCAGCACCAACGCCACAAGCCTGCCCGTCAAGCTCGCCATCGCGCTGCTCAAGGACCGCAATGGCCGCATCAAGCTCGACGTTCCAGTGCAAGGGCGGGTGGACGATCCCAAATTCAAGTTGGGTCCGATCATTTGGGGAGTGGTCGAGAATCTCCTCGTCAAAGCGGCCACTTCGCCGTTTTCGCTGCTGGGCGCGATGTTCGGCGGCGGCGAGGAATTGAGCTTTGTCGCCTTTGATCCCGGCCTGGCTGACATCCCCGCGGCGGAAACCAACAAATTGAACACGCTGGCCAAGGCCCTTTTCGAGCGCCCGACTTTGAGTTTGGAAATCAACGGCTCTGTCGATCCGGCGATGGACCGCGAAGTCATGGCCCGCGCCAGGCTCCAGCGCCAGTTCAAGGCGCTTTTCATCAAGGAAATGACCAATGCCGGCAAACCGCCCGCCTCCGTGGATGAAGTCGTGCTGCAACCCGCCGACCATGACCGGCTGTTGGCCACGGTTTACAGCAACACCTTTGGCGCTTACCACCCACCGGAAACCAATCGCGTGCCGGGCGCGCCCGTGTCATTGGCTCAAAACAAACCAGTCCAGAATTTGCCACCTCCGGCCAAGCCGTTCTTTGAACACGGAGCGATGCGCTTGGTTCGCTTGTCGCATCCGGGCGCAGCCTTGAACATGCCGCCCGTGGAAAAAGGGAAGCCGGCCCAGCTCGCGGCATCCGCTGTTGCGCAAAGTGATCTGGCCGGCATGGAAGAACAGCTCCTGCAAAAGATCGACATTACCAGCGACGACTTTCGGCAGCTAATGCAGGACCGGGCCAATCAGGTTGAAGCTTACCTTTTGAAATCGGGAAAGGTCACGGCGGACAGATTGTTCATCACAGTTCCAAAACCTGTCACCGCGGGGTTCAAAGGCGAAGACCGCGTCAATCTCACGTTGGATTGAAGGTGCCGGTTGCTTGGGGCGATATAACAAAAGTCTGGCCAAACGGGGTCATTTTTCCCCGGTGGCACGGGCGTCTCGCCCAACACATGAAATGACGGATGTTTCATCGCAGATTCCGGCATTCGAAAAGTTGGATGCGGCGCACCACATTGCCGTCCGCCACCACGTCTCTAATGCCGAGATCTCTGGTGGATTCAAATTCCCGCCGAATCTCGGGTGGCAACGGGCGCGTCTCCGGAACATCAGTCAAGTAGAGATCGCCCTCCTGGTTCCACCAATGCGAAAACCAGTCCGGCCGCAGCCGCGGCCTTTCGATTTCACGGACAAAGAGCGCGTTTTGTCCGGTGCGGTTCAAATAATTCGGCCAGAAGAAAAATTGATTGTCCGGCTTTGGCGTAACGCGATAGAACACCATCGGGTCCGTGCATACCCGGCTCTTGGCTTCCGGCAGGTAGAACGAGATTTGCGAAGTGAACCCGTAATGTTCGCACACGATGAAGGCGGGCCTGCCCTTGGCTTCAATGTCGCGGCGGGCCTGGCCGACGATCTGCGCCATCTCTTTCCAGCCGCGCACGCGATGCAGCAAGTCCAGACGGGCGGGCAGACGCCGATGAACCAGCCTGTTGAGCAATTGCGTGTCATGCGCCATCACCACCGCAAAAATTCCTGCGCCGATTCCGATGGCCAGGCACGGTTTCAGAATCGAGGCCCACTCCTTCCAGCGCCCTGTCCAGTACACCGCCATCAAACAGAACAGCGGCACGACGGAGGGCGCGATCCAATTGGCCAGAACGCGGCTGTGAAAGCTCAGGCCGAAAAACGTCAGGAAAACAGGCGCGCCCATGCTGAAGCAATACAACTGCAAAGGATCGCGCCGGCCTCCCCGCCAAAAGCCGATGGTCGCCCAGACCGCTCCCGCGAAAAACACCGGGTTGAGCACCCCCGCCTCGGTCAAAAGAAAATCCCCCACATAAGTCCGATGCCACTTTTCGCCCAACTGGCCGTCGCTGGCCACGTGCGCAATGGTGATCCAATTATGTTGACTGTTCCAAATCAACACCGGCAGTGAACTCAACGCCACTATCAACAGCGCCAGCCAGGGACCGGGCCGCCGCAAATGCGAGCGGGCCGGCGCCCACAGCAGGAAAAAGACACCCCAGCACAGCAGTTGAAACAGATTGGTGTACTTGCTCAAAAAACCCAGGCCCATCCACAAGCCGGCCCACAGCCATTGGCGTGTCGTTCCCGCCGGACTGGACGCCTGCCATCCCGCAAGCATGGCCGCCGTCCAAAACACCACGGACAGCGGATCAACCGTCATCACGATTGAGCCTAAAGCCAGCAACGGCGTCGCGCTCATTACCAGCAGCAAAACAAACGCCGTCCGGCCCCCGGCGGCGCGCGCCATGAATCGAAGCACCAGTAGTGACATGACGGCGGCGATGACAGGCGAAAAAAACCGCACGCCAAATTCATTGTCGCCCCAGAGGTGCGTGCCGAGAAATTGCGTGTAAGCGATCAACGGCGGTTTGCTGTAATAAGACAAGGCGGGGTGTTTGGACCAGAGCCATTGATACGCTTCGTCTTCGGACAGTTCGATTTTTCCCTGTGCCAGATAGGCCACGCCGATGAGGAAGAGAAATGCCGTCAGCGCATAACCCAACCGCAGCCATTGCGCGTCGCGGACACCCGCTTCGCCAGCCTCGGCGGGCTTGGCCGGAATGGACAACGGATTGATCAGCGAGGGCAATTGCAGCTTCCACAGCGGGAACCAGCGCGGCCCAAGGACTTGCCAAAGGGCGTCCAGGATCCAAATGATTGCCGCGCTGTAACCGGCGCCCAAAATGGCCCCTGCCAGCACGTCGCTTGGATAGTGGACGCCGTTGTAAATTCGCGAGAAACAGACCAGGAGCGACAGCGGCAGCATGGCCCAGGCAGTGCGACGATAGTAAACCAGCAGCACCAGCGTCGCGCTGAACCAATTGGCCGCATGAGATGAGGGCATACTGAAACTTCCGCCCCTCCCGACCCGCAGAATGGCATCCGGCAGGCTTTGAAACGGCCGCAATCGCGCCACGGCATGTTTGATCGAATCGCAAATCAGCCAGTTGCCCAGGCACAGCGAGAGGACCAGCATCAGCGCGCAAATGCGCCCGCGCGCCCCTCCTTTCCATACGAGAAGAACCGCCAGGGCAAGAAACAGGCGGGCGAACCATGGAGAGTCGCTCATGAACGGCATCAGCCTGTCGAAAAACGAATTGCCTAACGACACGTTGATGAACCGAAAGAGCGAAACGTCAACGGATTGCAGCCAGACGATCATCGGGAGGCGCAACAATCAATAGACCACCAACGACTTCACCGGGAACCCAGCCAGCTTCTCGCGTCCTTTCAGGAAGCTCAATTCGATCAGAAACGACAGCTCCAATATGGTCACGTTCAGGCGTTGCAACAGGTGGGCGGCGGCGAGCGCTGTGCCGCCGGTCGCCAGCAGATCGTCGATCAACAAAACCCGGCTGCCGGGCCGCACCGCGTCGGTGTGGATGGCAATCGTGTTGGACCCGTACTCCAGATCGTAACTTTGTTCGTAAGTGCGATAAGGCAGCTTGCCCTTCTTCCGCACCGGAACGAAGCCGCACTTGAGCCGGTACGCCGCGGCGGCGGCGAAAATGAATCCGCGCGCGTCAATGCCCACCACCGTATCCACCGACCCCGGCGGAAAACAGCCGGTCAAAAGGTCAATCGAACCGGCAAAAAGGCGCGCATCGGCCAGAACGGGGGTAATGTCCTTGAACTGAATGCCGGCCTTTGGAAAATCCGGGATGTTGCGAATGGCGGCGGCCAGGTCTTCAACCGGCACCTCGTTAGTTATCATGCGCGGAAGAGTAGGACAGCCGCCTAGGATTTGACAGCCTCAAGTTTCTCGATCATCCGGCGCAGCTTGTGCAGCGCAATATTCTGGATTTGGCGCACGCGCTCCCGTGTCACCCCGAACTTGGCGCCCACTTCCTCGAGCGTCCTTTCAGTCCCGCCGTCCAATCCGAAGCGATATTGCAGAATCGTAGCCTCGCGCGGATCGAGCGTCTTGACCATCTCGCGCAACATCCGCGTGACAGTTTTGTCTTCCAGATGTTGGTACGGCGTGTCCGCGTTCTCGTCCTGCACGACTTCCGCGAAATTGTTCGAATCATCATCCCCGATGGGCGCGTCCAGTGAAGCAGGCCGCACGGCCGCCAGGCGCATCTGCGCCACCCGCGACGGAGTCAACCCCATCTCCTCGGCCAATTCCTCGTCGGTCGGCTCGCGCCCGAAGATCTCCTGCAATTTCATGGCGGTGCGGCGCATCTTGGAAATCTTGTCCACCAGATGGACGGGCAGCCGGATCGTCTTGGACTGATTGGCCAGGGCGCGCTTGATGGATTGCTTGATCCACCACGAACCGTAGGTGGACAGCTTGCCGCCCTTGGCCGGGTCAAAGCGCTCCACCGCCTTCATCAGGCCGATGTTTCCTTCGTTGATTAAATCCAGCAGCGGCAGGCCGAAGTTCTCATAGTCATGGGCGATCTTGACCACCAACCGCAAGTTGGCCTTGATCATGAGTTCCCGGGCTTTTTTGTCGCCCTTTTTGATGCGGGCCGCCAACTGGATTTCCTCCTGCGGCGTCAGGAGCTTGACCTGGCCGATTTCGCGCAAATAAAGCTTGATCGCGGTATCGCCATCGTAGCCGGAACGCTCTCTCTCCGGTACCGCGGCATAGGCTTCCTCATCGCGCGGGACATCAGCCGCAGCCTTCTCCAAAACAGGTTCAGCCTCGACCCGACCTCGCTTTGCAATTGGCTTCCGCGCGACTGTCCGTCGTGCCTTGGGACTGCTGGCGGGACGGCTCGCGTGACCGCGGACGGGACGATGCTCACGACGGCGGCGCAACACGGGGCGCGGCGTCTTTTTGCGGCCCTTCAATCGTTTCTTTACGCGATGCGCTTTGGTGCCCATTTCTGTACGAACAACCGCAAAAGTGTCAGTGATTGAAGCCGCACGGGCAAGCTAATAAAAAAGCGATTTCGGCGCGCCCTATCTTCCTTCCACCGTCAACAGATGCGTGCGCTTTTTGAGGGTGCGCAAAGTCGCAAAAACAACGAACCCGCCTATGAAAATGCCAAACCATGTGAAATCAATGGTGAAATGCTTTTCGGCGATGGAATCGCCGATCAGGTCCAATATAAAAAAAACCGAAATAATGAGAAAAAAAGCGTTATATTCCCTTTGCAGGACCGTTCGCCAGCAAAACGGGACCGGCGAGGGCCGCCATCCACTGAGCCTCGGAATGAACGCGGGGGTGGCCGCGGCCCATTGTCTGAACGCGTCGCCGAAGCGCGTGAGCAGGAAAGCCTCTTCCGCCAGCATGATGCGCTCGTAGTAGAGCGCATAGAAGCAGGTGATCAACAACACCAACCACCAAACGTGAAATTCCATCGTGAACCCAATGATGATGAGGTAATTTGCCAGGTAAAGCGGGTGGCGGACGACGGAATACATTCCTGTGGTGTTCAGTGTGTCGGCCACCTGGTCGCGGGTATTGCGGCCGGATGTTCCGTAGGGGGCGTGGCCCACGACGATGACCCGCAATGCCAAACCAGCGAAGGATATGGCCATGCAACCCGCCTGCCAAAACTCATTCAGCACATGGCTGTGGCCAAGATAGCTGGAGGAGGCCAGGCAAATCAAAAAGACAGGAAGGACGACCAACGGGAGATAACTCCGGTGCTTGAACAGCCACGAGCCTGATCTTTCAAGTTGATTATGTAGTGCCATTAAACAGCGTCATGTCATTTTCCTGCGCGCGACCAACCCCCAAGGAAAACGGTAAACTATATGCCCTCCAGCCTGCACAGCAAGTCAAAACGAGGTTAAACTCAACGCCCATCTTCGCGGCGTGCACATTTGCCCAGGCGTTTCAGTTCCTCGCAACTGCCGGTGATTTGCAGAAGATGGGTCTTGACCGAAAATCCCAGCTTTTGGCACATCTCCCCTTCCACCTGTTTGATTTGATCGCTGTCAAATTCAACAATCTTATCGCAATCCTGGCATACGATATGGCTGTGGTCCGGATGGTCGGCGTAATTGGGATCGTAGAACTTGTAGTCGCGCCCAAAATCCATTTCCCGCACCAACCCGCTGGCGGTCAGGAGCGGCAGGGTTCGATACACCGTGGCGCGCGAAACCGATTTATCGCGGCGGCGCGACCATTTGAGCAACTGCACCGCGGTGAAGTGCTCCGCCGTGCTGAAAACGGTATCGATGATGGCCCGGCGCTGCGGGGTGAGGCGCAGCTTCTGCCCCTGGAGGAAATCCACGAACTTAGTTTTCGCAACTTTCCTGTTCGGCATGGCCATGGGCGAATATTAAGGGCCAGGCCACCGGATATAAAGTTCCAAATTCGCCAGAAGTCCTTCGTAGGCGCAGATCATTTCGGTGAAATAGATCCGCTCAAAAAGAAGGGCGCACTCGTCAAAATAGCCACATTGATACATAGGTCCCAAAAACCCGCTACACCCGCTACGCAGTTGATAGTCAACGACTTAACCCGCTACACGAAATGCTACAGGGTTGCTACATGTAGCGGGTTTTCTCCCTTTGCCGTCCCGGCCAGGAGTCTGGCAAGCTCTTCTTCGGCTGATTTCTCGTCATGCTGGCTTTCCTGTTCCGCCGCCTTTTCCGCCTCTGCCTCCTTTTTCAACCGTTCGGCCTCCTCTGCCTTCGCCTCGCGCCGTAAAACCGAGTCTGCTGCCATTTCTTTAAGCCTGGCCTCTACGTCCATTCGGGGAACGTAGCGCCTGAGACTGTTCTTAAAATCGTCAATGCGATAGCCCCTGTTCACTTCCTCGCCAAGGCGAATATTCACGGGTCGGATGCCGTAAGGCCGGAGGGCCTGCGCCAGGAGCAATTCATTGAGGGCTTTTCCCGCGAAAAACTGCGAGGCAATCCATTGTCCTTCCCCGCGCAGACAGTACACCACGGTGTGGCTGAACATCTTTTCCGCGCCATACTCCACGAAGATGGTCAGGATATCGAGCAAAAGGCCCGCGCCCTGCATGTCGCAGTTCTGGGATGAGGTCAGGAACAGGGCGGCCTCCGTGGCCCTTTGAAACCATTCCGGTCCGGCCATGCGCGCCAGCACAAAAAGAGGTTCAAAGGTGTCGGCGGCCCGGTCATGCAAACCGGGGACGATTTCCAACGCGGCTTTGGTGATGAGTTCGCTGTTGTCGTCGGCAAAACGGACGCATTTTGACGTGATTGGGTCCGGCTTGAAATCGGTCAGCGGGGCGCATTTTTCAGTGACGAGTTTGCGCTCCAATCGGACCACGATGGACCTGTTCGCGATGGTGTCCGGGACGCGCCCGATCATGGCGATGACCTTTGGGCACCAGCAACTGTAGCGCACCAGGCTGGAATCGAGCTTTTCGTCCTTTATCGGGTCGCCTTCCTTTGGCTGGCCAGCCTTTGGCTTTGGGCCGCGGCCTTTGCGCCCCGACAAGCGCAAAACATAGGCGGTCCGCCAGGTGTTGCCGCAATTGAGGATGCCGCGCATGACGCTGTTTCCACCCAGAAAAGTGTCGGCTTCGTCAATGAGCAGGGTCGGCCCGGCGTCGTCTATCACCCTGAAAAGAGCACTGACGGTGATGTTGGAGGCAACAAGGGCGCGGCAGGCCAGCCCGGCCAGGACGGACAGGAGGGTGGTTTTGCCGCATCGTTTCTCAGGGGATTCAATCGAGACGTACGCCACGGCATCCCGGGTGTCGAAGACGTAGGTGTGGACCACCCACAGGGCAAGGGCGGCTGCGGCGTGTTCCGAGAGGACAACATGCGTCCGGATGGCGGCAGAGATTTCGTCGAGCAGCGGCCCGAGTTCGACGGGTTCGGGGGCGGGTTGGGGTTTGGTGAACTGGAAGGATTGGCTGGTGTTTTCTTTCATATACTGCATTATTTCATTATTCATTAGCACACAATGCAGTTAATACATTGTTTCATCAATGCCTATTTTAACAAATCTTTCAAAAAGTTGTGATTTTTGATGGAAATTGGCTTAAGACACTGCGTGGCAATGACTTAAGAAACTTTCAACCGCGGGCGCGAAGAAAAGAGTTTTTAACCACGTATAGGATCTCCGGAGTTATTCATGGGGTCAGGCCGGGCCTTGTTGCCAGCCCGGACCATGAGCCCGTGAATAACTCCGCTGGCGGGCTGGATTTTGCTACTCTGAGTCCGGTCGCCGG